>DATLFW010000160.1:0-7569 GCA_035540775.1 Acidimicrobiia bacterium | reverse complement strand
ATACGGCACCACGTACGAAGAAGGCTGCCGGGTCATCGCCATCCTCGCCGACGGCGTGCCGGCCGCCTCGGCGCGGGAGGGCGAACGCGTCGAGGTCGTCCTCGACCGCACCCCCTTCTACGCGGAAGCCGGCGGCCAGGTGGGCGACACCGGCACCGTCCGTGCCGGCGACACACTCATGCGGGTCGAAGACACGCAGTGGGCGATCGCCGGATCGCTCATCGTCCACCGGGGCGAGATCACCGCCGGTGTGCTCTCGCTCGACGACGAGGTCGTCGCCGACGTGGAGTCGACCCGGCGTGAGCTGACGAGGCGCAACCACACGGGGACCCACCTCCTCCACTGGGCGCTGCGCGAGGTCCTCGGCGAGCACGTCCGCCAGCAGGGTTCCTACGTCGGCCCCGATCGCCTCCGCTTCGACTTCAGCCACTTCGAGGCTGTGAGTCCATCCGCCCTGGCGGAGGTGGAAGCGGCCGCCAACGAGGACGTCCTGACGAACGCCCCTGTCCGCATCTACGAGACGACGAAGGAGCACGCCGAGGAGATCGGCGCGCTGGCCTTCTTCGGCGACAAGTACGGCGACCTCGTCCGGGTCGTCGAGGCGGGGCCGCACTCCGTCGAGCTGTGCGGAGGGACGCACGTCCACGCCACCGGCTCCATCGGGCCCATCAAGGTGCTGGGCGAGAGTTCGATCGGCGCCAACATCCGCCGCGTCGAAGCCCTCACCGGTGCCACCGCGCTCTCGCACTCTCGTGGCGAGGAGGAGTTGCTGCGCTCGCTCGCATCGACCCTCAACGTCGCTCCGACGGAGGTGCCCGCCCGCGTCGAGCGGCTCCAGGAACAGATCCGCGAGCTTCAGGGCGAGTTGCAGGCGTTCCGGGCCCAGCAGGCGGTGGGGGAGGCGAAGCACCTCGCAGCCGAGGCCGACAACGGAGTGGTCGTGGTCCGGCGCGACGGGCTGACCCCCGACGACTACCGCCAACTCGCCGTCGCCACCCGTGAGGCCCTCGGGTCGGGCGTCGTCGTGATCCTCGGCGTTTCGGCCGACCCGGCGAAGGCGGCACTCGCCGCCGCCGTCAGCCGCGACCTTCAAGAGCGCGGCGGGTCGGCGGCGGACGTGGCCGCCGGTGCGGCGCGGGCGCTCGGAGGCGGCACGGCGAAGAACCCCGACGTCGTGGTCGGCGGTGGCAAGAACCCCGACGCCGTCGACGAGGCGGTCGAACTCGCTCGCGCTGCGGCCCGCGAGTTGCTGGCCGCGCGCGCCTGAGTGGTGGCGACGGCGGTGGGTGTCGACCTCGGTGAGCGCCGCATCGGCCTGGCGGTCTCCGACCCGGCCGGCTCGGTCGCCGTCCCGCTCACGACCATCGAGCGGTCCGGCGATCGCGGGTCCGACCACGAGGCCGTGCTGGCCGAGGCCCGGGCGGCGGGCGCCGAGGTCGTCGTGGTCGGTCTGCCTCTCACGATGGAGGGCGAGGTCGGGACGGCGGCCCGCAAGGTTCTGTCCGAGGTCGACGCGCTCCGGCGCCTCGCCGATCCGGGCACCCGGATCGAGACCCAGGACGAGCGGTTGACAACCGTCACGGCGGACCGCCGGTTGGCGGAGACGGGAGCCGGGGGCCGACGCCGGCGCCAGCACGTCGACGAGTCCGCCGCCGCCGTGATCCTGCAGGCGTATCTCGACCGTGTCCAGGGAACAGGAGCCCGGTGATCACCGACGACCCCACGACCGTCACCGACGAGGCGCAGGCGCCCCCGGAAGGACGGCGCGGCGGGCGCCGGCCATCGTGGGGACGCATCCTGCTCGGGGCCGCCCTCGGTGTCGTCTTGCTCCTCGGGCTGTTCGGCTTCTGGCTCGTTCGCCAGATCAACCCGCCCGGCGGACCCGGCGACCCGGTAGCGATCGAGATTCCGCAGGGAGCCAGCGCGACGGCGGTGGCCCGCATCCTCGACGACGAAGGGGTCATCACCTCCGAGCGCATCTTCCGCATCTACGCGCGGGTGACGGGGGCCGGTGAGTTCCAGGCCGGGATCTACCGCAAGGGCGAGTTTCGGCGAGACATGTCGATGGGTGACGCCATCTCCGCCTTGGAGGCGGGGCCGGTCATCGAATACGTGCGTCTCACGGTGCCAGAGGGGTTCACGCTCGCGCAGATCGCCGAGCGGGTGGGCGAACTCGAAGGGCGGAGTGGCGAGCGGTTCCTGGAATTGGCGAACTCCGGTGAGATCCGGTCGCGGTTCCAGCCAGCCGGCAGTACGAATCTGGAGGGGCTCCTCTTCCCCGACACCTACCAAGTGGCCGAGGACGAGGACGAGGCTGGCATCCTCCGGCGGATGGTGAGCCAGTTCGAGGCGGTCGCCGACGAGGTCGGGCTCGAGGCGAAGGCCGCCACCGTGGGGCTCTCGCCCTATGAGGCGATCGTGGTGGCCTCGCTCATCGAGGAGGAGACCCGGATCGCCGACGAGCGGGAACTGGTGTCGGCCGTCATCCACAACCGGCTGGAGAAGGGGATGCTGCTCCAGATCGACGCGACGGTGCTGTACGCCCTCGGCGAGCACAAGAACCGGGTGCTCTTCCGCGACCTCGAGGTCGACAGCCCCTACAACACGTACCGCACGCCGGGGCTCCCCCCGACGCCGATCGCCGCACCGGGCGCCGGCGCCTTGCAGGCGGCGGTCGAACCGGCCGATGTGGCGTTCCTGTTCTACGTCAAGACCGACGAGGACGGCCGGCACGCCTTCGCCGAGACGGCGGCCGAGCACGAGCGAAACGTCGCCGACGCCCGTCGGCGCGGGGTGCGGTGACGGCGTGACGATCTCCGGGGCCACTCGGGTCGCCGGCGTGATCGGCGACCCCGTGACCCATTCGCTGTCGCCGGTGCTCCACAACGCCGCCTTCGAGGCCGCCGGTCTCGACTGGGTGTACGTGGCCTTTCCGGTCCCGGCTGGGCACGGGGCGGGGGCTGTCCGAGCCATGGCGGATCTCGGGATCGCCGGGTTGAACGTGACCATGCCGCACAAGGAGGCGGCCGCTGCGGCCTGCGACGCATGCTCGCCGCTTGCCACCCGGCTCGGGTCGGTGAACACCGTCGTCCTCCGCCCCGACGGCAGCCTGTTCGGCGATTCGACCGACGGCCCTGGCCTCCTTGCCTCGCTGACCGACGAGGGCGTCGACGTCGACGGCCGGCGCGTCGTCCTCCTCGGAGCGGGGGGAGCAGCCCGGGCGGTCGCCGTGGCGCTCCGCGAGGCCGGCGCCCACGTCACCGTCGTCGCCCGGCGCGCCGACGTCGCCGCCGACGTGGCCGCCATGGCCGGGTGTGAGACCGCTCCCATCGGCGACTGCACCGATCTCGTGGGTGCCGCCGACATCGTCGTCAACGCCACCCCGCTCGGCATGCGGGGCGAGGAGCCGCCCTTCGACCCCGCGGTGCTCACGACCGCGCACGTCGTCGTCGATCTCGTCTACTCGCCGCCCGCCACACCGCTGCTCGGTTGGGCATCCCGCGCCGGGGCGCAGGCGATCGGCGGGATCGGCATGCTCGTCCACCAAGCAGCGCTGGCCTTCACGGCGTGGACCGGCGTCGACGCTCCTCTCGATGCCATGCGAGCGGCGGGAGAAGCGGGCATTTCGGGCGTTTCTCCCTGACCAGTTGCCTCCCGGTCGTCGCCGCCACCGTGCGGGACGACGCCACTCAGGTCACGGCGGCCACACGCCGATGCACGACATGAGAAGACCACCGCAGGGGAGGCGTTGGTGGCCGATCGTCCGCAGCTTGCCGCGCTGCTGCTCGATGACGGGTTGATCACCGAGGAGCAGTTGCAAGCCGCGCTTGCCGAACAACAGGAGACCGGCCAGTCGCTGGGCCGGGTGCTGGTCGACCGCGGGGCGATCTCCGAGGTCGACCTCGTGCGCACCCTGGCGCGCCAGATCGGCCTCGAGTTCGTCGACCTCGACGAGTACCCCGTCGACGCCGCCGCGTCGAGCCTGATTCCCGAGTCGGTGGCCAAGCGGCACCAGGCCCTCCCGATCGGGTGGGAGGACGGCCGGCTCGTCGTCGCCATGGCGAACCCGTCCGACGTCTTCGCCATCGACGACATCAAGGCGCTGAGCGGCGCCGAGCTGAAGCCGGTCGTCGTCACGAGCGGCCAGCTCGCCAGCGCCCTCGACAAGCTCATGAATCTCGAGAGCGACGTCTCGTCGTTCGGGATGCTGGCGGCGGAGCAGGCGGAGGAGGAGACCGATCTCGCGCGCATCAGCGAGGTCGTCGAGGACGCGCCGATCGTCAAGTTCGTGAACCTGCTCATCATGCAGGCCGTGGCCGACCGGGCGTCCGACATCCACGTCGAACCAACCGAACGCGACCTTCGCATCCGGTACCGGATCGACGGCGTGCTCCACGAGGTCATGCGCTCGCCCAAGTCGATCCAGGCGGGCGTCGTCAGCCGCCTCAAGGTGATGGCCGACATCAACATCGCCGAGCGGCGGGTTCCCCAGGACGGGCGGATGTCGCTCACCGTGCACGGCAAGACGATCGACCTGCGAGTCGCGACCCTCCCGACCGTGTACGGCGAGAAGGTCGTCATGCGGATCCTCGACAAGTCGACCGCGATGCTCGACCTGGCCGATCTGGGGTTCCTCCCCGAGGTGCTCGATCGCTTTGCCACCGCCTACAACCGCCCCTGGGGCACGATCCTGGTGACGGGGCCGACCGGCTCGGGGAAGTCGACGACGCTCTACGCCACGCTCAACGTGATCAGCGACGACTCGAAGAACATCATCACGGTCGAGGACCCCGTCGAGTACCGGTTGCCGGGCATCAACCAGGTCCAGGTGAACCGCAAGGCGGGGATGACCTTCGCCGCCGCCCTGCGATCGATCCTGCGGGCCGACCCCGACGTCGTGCTCGTCGGCGAGATCCGTGACCGCGAGACCGCCGTCATCGGCATCGAGGCGGCCCTGACCGGCCACCTCGTCCTCTCGACCCTGCACACCAACGACGCCACGTCGACGCCCCTGCGGTTGCTCGAGATGGGCGTCGAGCCGTTCCTCGTGACGAGCGCCCTCGACTGCGTGCTCGCCCAGCGGCTCGCCCGCCGCCTCTGTGACAAGTGCAAGGAGGCGTACGAGCCCTCCGAGGCCGAACTGGTGGCGGCCGGATTCCCGATGGAGGACGCCGGGTCGGGTGACTTCGTCCTCCAGCGGGCCGTGGGCTGCACGGCGTGCGGCCGGACCGGGTACCGGGGCCGCTTCGCCATCCACGAGGTCATGCTCATGACCGAGGAGATCGAGCGGCTGGTGGTGGAGGGCCGCTCGTCGGAGGACCTGCGGAAGGTGTCGATCCAGCAGGGGATGCTGACGCTACGCCAGGACGGCCTGCGCAAGGTCCTCCAGGGCCACACCTCGCTGGAGGAACTCGCCCGCGTCGTCGCCTGAGGTTCGTCGCCTGAGGTCTGGCACCTCGGAATCTCGAGCAAGGAATGGCGTTTTCACGGCCATTTCTTGCTCCAGATCCCCGGGTCAAGGGTCGTCCGCTTCGGGCCGATACAGCACCAGGCACGGGGTGGACCTGGGGAGGCAAGACGTTCATGAGTGCTTCGCAGCAAATTGGTCAGGTCTTGCTCAAGCGGCGCGCCGTCGACGAGCGGGTGCTCGCCGACGCCCTGGAGGAGGAAGGCCGGACGGGCACACCCCTCCCCGCCATCCTCGCCCGCACCGGGGTTCCCGAGAAGGAACTCGTCGCCGCCATCGCCGAGGCGGTCGGCCTGCGCTTCGTCGACTTCGGCGTCACCCCGCTCTCGCCTGACGCCGCCGAGGCGATCCCGGCCGACGTGGCCCGCCGTCACGTCGCCCTGGGTGTCGACTGGGACGGCCCCGACCTCGTCGTCGCCTTCGCCGACCCGACCGACGCCGTCGGCCTCGACGCCGTCCGGGCCGCTGCCGGCTGCGACGTGGTGGCTGCTGCCGCCGTGCGAGCCGACCTGATGAAGGCCCTCGACGCCGTCTACGGGCCCGCACCCGCTGGCGCCGACGCCGTCTCGCCCCTCGAAGTCGAGATGCCCTCGGCCCCGGCCGAGCCGACCGAGCCCGCCGTCATCCACCTCGACGACCTGCTCGAGAAGGTCCTCGAACTGGGCGCCTCCGACCTGCACCTCACCGTCGGCACCCCGCCGTCGGTCCGGGTGAACGGCGGTCTCCAGCGTCTCGAGGGCTTCCCCGAGCTCACGAGCATGCAGATCCGGGAGATGCTCTACGCCGTCTTGAACCAGCGGCACCGGGAGTCGTTCGAGAACAACCTCGAACTGGACACGTCGTACTCACTCCCCGGCAAGAGCCGATTCCGGGTGAACATGTTCCGCCAGCGCGACTCGGTCGGCGCCGTCCTTCGGGTGATCCCCTACGAGATCGTCCCGCTGGAGAAGCTGGGCCTGCCCGACTCCGTGCGGCAGTTCGCCGACCTCACCCGGGGCCTCGTGCTCGTCACCGGCCCGACGGGCTCCGGGAAGTCGACGACGCTGGCGTCGCTCATCGACATCGTGAACACCACCCGTCCCGACCACATCATGACGGTCGAGGACCCCATCGAGTTCTTGCACCAGCACAAGCGGTCGGTGGTCAACCAGCGGGAGGTGGGGGAGGACACCCACTCCTTCGCCGAGGCGCTCAAGCGAGTGCTCCGTCAGGACCCCGACGTGATCCTCGTGGGCGAGATGCGCGACCTCGAGACCATCTCGACGGCCCTGACGGCGGCCGAGACCGGTCACCTCGTCTTCGGCACCCTGCACACCCAGGACGCCCCGCAGTCGATCGACCGCATCATCGACGTCTTCCCGTCGCACCAGCAGAGCCAGATCCGGGTGCAGCTCGCCGGAGCGCTCCAGGGCATCGTGACCCAGCAGCTCGTGCCGACCGCCGACGGCCGGGGTCGGGCGGTGGCATCCGAGGTGCTGGTGGTCACCCCGGCCATCCGGAACCTCATCCGTGAGGCGAAGATCCACCAGATCTACTCCCTCATCCAGGCGGGCGGAAAGCACGGCATGGTCACCATGGACCAGTCGCTCGCCACGCTGGTGAAGCAGGGCAAGATCAGCCTCGACGTGGCGCTCGAGCGCAGTCACGACCAGGACGAGCTGCGCCGGCTCGCCGGGCGGGCGTAGGGCGGCTCCGTGGCAACCACGTTCGCCTACAAGGTCCGCGACCGGAACGGGAAGCTCCTCGAGGGCACCCTCGAGGCGGAGAACGTCAACCTCGTCGCCGACAAGCTGCGCCAGATGGGCTACGTGCCCGTCAACATCGAGGCGCAGAAGAGCAACGCCCTCCAGACGGAGATCAAGATCCCGGGGCTCTCCAACCGGGTGAGCCTGAAGGACGTTGCCGTCTTCTCCCGGCAGTTCGCCACCATGATCAACGCCGGGCTGTCGCTCCTGCGCAGCCTGGCCATCCTCGGCCAGCAAACGGAGAACAAGGAGCTGGCCCGGGTCATCGGCGTCGTCGCCCAGGACGTCGAGAAGGGCGCGTCCCTCTCGGTCGCCCTCGCCCGTCACCCCAAGGTCTTCAACCGCCTCTACGTCTCG
>DATLFW010000159.1:0-5029 GCA_035540775.1 Acidimicrobiia bacterium | reverse complement strand
CCGGTTGCCAAGCTGCATCCGCTCGCTCTCGTCGCGCACCGAGACCGGCACCATCACCCGCAGAGTCACGCCGTCGAGGCGCTCGTCGCGGGACAGCAGCAGCGAGCGCAACCCACCCGCCACGCCGGCGAGCACCACGTCGTTCACCGTCCCGCCGAGGGCGTCCTTGGTGGCTTTCACGTCGTCGAGCGACGTCCGCACCACCTCGAACCGGCGGTGCCGACCGATGCGCCGGTTCAACGACGTCTTGGGAGCGACCGCCTCCCGGGTCGCCATCGTGGTGAGCGACTGAGCGATGTCACCCGCCCGCTGCAGCACCCGCCGCGGTCCCCGCACCGCCGCCCGGAACGTGCGGGCGATCTCCGCCGGCTCGACCACCCGCTCGAGCAGCGTGGCCGTCAGGAGTTCCAGCGGGCCGGGCGCCGGCTTCGGCTCCCACGGCTCCGTGTCGTACTGCGCCGGCTCAGGGGTGAAGTCGAGCAGAACGGTGGCCACGTCGACGCCGGAGATCCCATCGACGAGGGCGTGGTGCGTCTTCTGGATGAGCGCCACCCGGCCGCCCTCCAGCCCTTCCACGACCCACAACTCCCACAGCGGACGGGAGCGATCGAGGAGATGCGACTGGATGCGGCTGCACAGCGCCAGCAGCTGTTCCTCCGAGCCGGGCGACGGCAGCGCCGTGATCCGGACGTGGTATTCGAGGTCGAAGTCGGCGTCGTCGACCCACACCGGGCGCCCCTGGCCGAGCGGCACCTCCATGAGCTTCTTCCGGAACAGCGGCACCAGGCCGAGCCGCGACGCCACGTGCGCCCGGAACTCGTCGATGCGGAAACGCCCGGCGGCGTCGAAGAGCACGCCCCCCTCGAAGATCCCGAGGGAGCCGATGTGCATCGGCGTCTCGGGTCCTTCCGTGTGCAGGAAGCTGGTGTCCTGAGCGGAGAGTCGGATGAACTCCGACATGCGGCCCCTCCCATCCACGGTGTCCGGTTCGACCAGATGGTACGGGGACGGCGTCGTCCCCGCTCGGGCCGCGAGCCCTACGAGACGATCCGGTAGTACTGCTCCGACGGCAGACTCCTGAATCCGGCTCGCTCGTAGGTCGCCCGGGCGGCGGCGTGCCCCGGGTCGCCTCCGGTCGAGACGAGCGCCAGCGTCTTCCCCGCCGCGCGGATCTGCTCCACGGCGTGTGCCGTCAACGCCGACCCGATGCCCCGGCGCTGGTGGTCGGGGTCGACGGCGAGCATGTAGATCTCGCCGATCGATCCTTCCGGCAGGTCGATGGCCGTGAACCCCGCCACTGCGCCGTCGACCTCGGCGACCCACACGGCGTACGCCGTGCACGCCCGCCGGACGTCGTCCTCCTGGTACCGACGCCAGTCGGCACCGAACAGGTGCCGGAAGATCGCGGAGCCGACGGCCTCCTCCATGGACGCGAACACCGGCTCCCAGGCCCGCAGCGACAGGTCGACCACCGCGTCGACGTCCGCTGCGTCGAGAGGACGGATGAGCACTCCCTCACACAACGCGGTAGCGGAGCCGTACCACGCCGTTGCCGAACCGGTGCTCGTCGAGAAGTTCGAGGTCGATGCGCATGTCGGTCGGGAGCGCAGGATTGCGCCCGCCGAGCACGACGGGCCAGACGAACAGATGGACCTCGTCGACCAGTCCGGCCGCGAACGCCTGGGCTGCGAGGTTCGGGCCACCGACCAGGAGATCGCTCGTGGCGGCTGCCTTCAAGTCGCGGACCGCACTGGCGTCGAAATGCCGTTCGAGGCGGGTCTTCGCGGTGGACGGCGCAGCGAGGCTCGAGGAGTAGACGACCTTGTCCGCCGCCTGCCACACCTTTGCGAACTCGGCCGTCAGGTCAGAGTGGGCGGCCAGGGTCGAGTCGGTCTCCCAGACGGCCATCGTCTCGTACATGCGCCGCCCGTACAGGTAGATGCCCGCGGACCGCATGAGCTCGGTGACGGACGCGAACACGTCGTCGTCGGGCGACGCCCAGTCGAAAGCACCACGTTCGTCCTCGGTGCAGCCATCGAGGGACATGTTCGACCCGTAGATCAGCGTCGCCATCATCGCTCCTGAAGCGCCTTGCCAGTCTCCCGGCAGCCCCCGACGGGACTCTGTCAAACCTCACGAAAGCGCGGTAAACGGTTCGACCCTGACCGCTGAACCGCGTTCGCCCGGCGATCTCCCATACGTTGACCTTTACCGGGTTGCGCACATCGGCGCCCCTGACGTTCGCATCATGATCCACGTCGACTGGAGTTCACCATGTTCGTGACGGTCATCCACCACATCACCGACCCCGAGGGGTTCGAGGCCGCCGAAGCGAAGGCCATGGAGGCCGGACTGCCGAGCAACGTCGCCCTGCCGATCCACGCCGCGACGCATGACCACACCCTCGGCGTCTGCATCTGGGAAGGCGAGTCGGTCGAAGCAGTGCGCAACGTCGTCGAAGGCGCCGTCGGTGCCTGGAGCGATAACGAATACTTCGAGATGCAGGTCGATGGGCTGAGCCCGCAGCTCGCCTCGTAGGCAAGCATCACCGCGGGTTGCCGCCACGGTGACGAGACGAAACCCGGCAGGTTCGCAACGACCTCGTCTGACGACATCTGCCGGCCGCCGTCGACGTCGGCTGCGTCTTCGCTGGGCGAGGCTTCATCCCACGTCGGTCGAGACCACCATCCGCAGTTCCAGAGACATCCGCACGACCTGCCGCCGAGCGGCCCGTGATCGCGCCGTCCAGTCCAGCGCCTGCGCACCGCAGACGGCCTCGGGCGCCCCGGCGGCCTCGGCAAGCAGGTCGAGCATCGCGCCGATCGCCTCGGTCAGCGCAGGAGTCGCCGGTGCCGGCAGCTCGATGCCGGCTGCGGCAGAGGTTGCCTCGTCGAGTCCGGCGACGTTGCCACCTGCGACTGCTGACTCGGCTTCCTCGAGGGCGCGGTAGCACTGCTCGGCCACCTCCTCGCCCGGCAGCGTGCCCGCGCCATGGGGAGTGCTGAGGGTGTTGAACACGTAGGCGCTTCGGTGATCCATGAAGGAGCGGAAGTGCCAACGCTGGGCGTCGTCGTGGAGGAACGACCAGATGTCGTTGATGGCCATGTCGTCGTCGCGCTCCAGGAACGAACCCGTGGCGAGGCCGTAGCGCAGCTGGTGACGTCGCCGATCGATGCTGCGGCCGTCAGCAAGGACGAGCGGCTGGGTGATCTGTTGCAGCGGGATCCAGAGGTTCGCCAGCAGCAGCGATGCGTCGTGGTTGTGCCCGTCAGGCGAGTCGTGCACGAACAGCGATGGCGCCTTCCCGTCCATCAGCTGCTTCACCGGCGTGCCGTACACGTCCTGGTCGGCATGGACCGACGTGGCACCGCCGTGACCGTTCATCCCCGTCGACTCGGGACCCACGATCCGCATCCCATTGGGCCCCGCCGTGCGCATGATGAAGCCCTCGTCGGCAAGATGGAGCACCCGAATGGACCCGCTCCCCGACGTCCGCAGCACCGCTCCCTCCAACGATGCTCGGATGACGGCCGCCTGGTCGTCGTCGATCTGGCCGGCGAGCCGCACGGCCGCACACGTGCGCTGGAGCTCGCCCAACGGCTCGAGGTCGACCGTGTCGAATCCGAACGTCGTCAATCCTGGTTGGGTGGCGCCGCTTGCCAGGCCATCCGTGGCGGCGCAGACGTGCACCTCGACGTTCCGGTCGCCGTAGGGAGCCCCCGCCCGCGGACCGGCGCGGAACAACCCCGGATGATCCGGGTCGGCGATGGCCACCGAGGAAGGCGTGAACCCCAGACGTACGGGATAGGTCGCCTCAGCGAGCGCCGTCACGCGGACCGACCTCCGACGACGCGGGATCGGTGGCGAGTGCTCCGGTGCAACATCGGCCTACCGTAACTGAGCGCCCACCCAGCCCGCCGACTCCTCAGCGCCTCGACCTCTTTCCGTTCACTGGGCAGAACGAGCCCGTTGAGAGGGTGGTGTCCGCGGCCCGAGCACGGAGGCCAGTGGCCGGCCTCGGCACGTCACTCGGTGACGCCGAACCGCTCCAAGACGGGGCGGGGGTCGGCGCCGGTCTGGGCCTGGAACGACGAGACGAAGTCGGCGGGGTCGGCGACGGTGTTGGCGTGTTCGAGGACGAAGCGGCGCAGGGCGCAGTCGACGCCCTCCACCCCACCCGCGACGTCGCCGAGGGCGGCGAGGGCCTGGGCGCCCTGGACGTAGACCGAGCGGAAGAAGATCCCGGTACGCGCGGCCCAGTAGTCGTGCCCCTCGCCGAGCTGGCCGGCACCACCGGGCGGGATGGTCTCGCTCCGAACCGATCCGAGCGTCCCCATGTGCCGGGCCTCGGCGTACTCCGTGAGCCCCTCGTCGAGCCAGGGGTCGGCGTACTGGTCGTTGCCGACCAGCGCGTAGAACCACATGTGAGCCACTTCGTGGATGAGGTGTGCGTCTGGCGTCCCGAGGCCGACCTGGAGGTGCTGCGGAAACTCGATGCCACCGCTCAGCGACGGGGTGATGCCGACGGTCAGCACCGGCCACGGGTACGGCCCGTACCGCGCCGCCATCGCGTCGAGCGTCTCGATGGTGGTGCGCAGGCGCGCCTGCTCGTCGTCGCCAGTGGCGGCGTCGACGCCGACCACCACCTTCGTCCGGCCGTCCTGCGCCGTCCCTTCGGCGAGCCGCAGGCGGCCGATCGTCGCCGCCCAGTCGCGCACGGCGGACGCCACGAACCGGCCCGGCTCCACCTCGGCGCCCGTCGACAGCACGGTGAAGCCGTCGGGCACCCGGACGCGCACGTCCCAGTCGGCGACCTCGGTGGCAACCGACTCGGAGAAGGCGTCGACGGCCGGGCTGGTGTGCCACCCCTCCCCGCGCACCCACGAGAGGGTGGGAAGGGCGGAGCCGAGCCGCAGGCTGGTCCCAACCCGGCTGATGCGCTCGTTGACCGGTCCTGGCATGGTGAGGCGGAAGGCGAGGTGCGCCCGCGCCGCCCGGCCGGCGGCGAAGTTGCCGAAGACCTCGAAGA
>DATLFW010000158.1:0-5085 GCA_035540775.1 Acidimicrobiia bacterium | reverse complement strand
GGCACCGCCGACACCTTGAAGCCCAGCCCCACCACGAGAAGGGCGATCCCGATGAGCAGGCCGACGTTCTGGGTGAGCGCCGTCTCCGCCAGGAACTGCGCGATGCCCGTCAGCGACGTCGTGCCCGTGGCGCCGTAGACGAAGGCGACGCCGTAGAGGAAGACGGCCGACGAGAAGGCGCCGAGCACGAAGTACTTGAGCCCCGCCTCCTCGCTCTCGACCCGCTGGCGGTGGAAGGCCGCCAGCACGTAGAGGGCGATCGAGAGGACCTCGAGGGCGAGGAACACGACGATGAGGTCGTTCGCAGACGCCATCATGAGCATGCCGCTCGCCGAGAGCAGGATGAGGGCGTGGTACGCCCCCGCGTCGAGGTTCTCGCGCCGGAGGTAGCCGTCGGCGAGGAGGAGGCCGACCAACGTCGCTCCGAGGACGACGACCTTGAGGAAGACGGCGAAGCCGTCGACGGCCACCATGCCGGCGAGGGTCTCGTAGCCGCCGACGTCGGTGACCTCGTCCCACGCCTGCACGGCAAAGAACCCGCCGGTGAGGAGGCCGACGATGCCGATGCCGAGGGTCGAGCGACGCAGGACCGGCCAGCGGTGTGCGAGCGAGAGCAGCGCCACGATGACGAGCGCCGCCCCGGCGACGGCGACCTCGGGGCCGATTCCCACGAACTCGACGTTGGGGGTGGGAAGGTCCTCGGTCGGCGGAAGCTGCGCCTGCGCGAGCGCGGTGGCCAGGCCGATCACTGGTGCGCCTCCTCACCGTCGACGACCGGGGGCGGACCGCCGGGTTCCGCCAGTCCCGGTTCGGGGTGTTCGTAGTCGGTGCGGTCCTCGAGGTGCGCCACCACCCGCTCGACGGTCGGCTCGATGCGGTCGAGGACGGGCTTGGGGTAGACGCCGAGGAAGAAGCTGATGAGGAGGAGCGGCAGCACCGTGAGCACCTCGCGCGCCCCGAGGTCGGGAAGGTCGGCGTTGGCCTCGTCGGGTTCCCCGGTGAAGACGCGCTGGTACGCCCAGAGCAAGTAGAGGGCGGCGAGGATCACGCCGCTCGCCGCGATGACGGCGTACGGCCGCTCGGTGAGGAACGCCCCGAGGAGCGCCAGGAACTCGCCGACGAAGCCCGACAGGCCGGGGAGGCCGATGGAGGCGAAGGCGGCGACGAGGAACATGCCGCCGAGGCGGGGCGCCACCTTCCAGAGCCCCCGGAGTTCGGCGATCTCCCGGGTGTGCCGGCGCTCGTAGATCATCCCGAAGAGGAGGAAGAGGGCGCCCGTGTTGAGACCGTGGGCAATCATCGTGAACAGGCCGCCCGACATGCCCTGGGTGGTGAGGGCGAACAGCCCCAGCACCACGAAGCCCAGGTGGGCGACGGACGAGTACGCGATGAGCCGCTTCATGTCGGTCTGGACGGTGGCGACCAGGGCGCCGTAGATGATGCCGATGGTGGCGAGGACGAGCAGCAAGGGCGCCAGGTCGACCGACGCCTCCGGGAAGAGCGCCATCGAGAACCGGATGAAGCCGTAGGTGCCCATCTTCAGGAGGACGCCGGCCAGGATCACCGAACCGGCGGTCGGCGCCTCCGTGTGGGCGTCGGGCAGCCAGGTGTGCAGCGGGAACAGCGGCACCTTGACGGCGAACCCGGCGAAGAAGGCGAGGAACAGCCAGCGCTCGGTCCCCTGCGACAGGCCGTCCCATTGGGCGAGGGTGGCGAGGTCGAAGGTCATCTGCCCCGTGTCGGCCCGGAACAGGAACGACACGGCCAGGATGCCGACGAGCAGGAGCGCCGAGCCGGCCATCGTGTAGAGGAAGAACTTGATGGCGGCGTAGACGCGCCGCTCGTAGCCCCATCCCCCGATGAGGAAGTACATCGGGATGAGGGTCGCCTCCCAGAAGACGAAGAAGAGAATCAGGTCGAGGGAGAGGAAGACCCCGATGATGGCCGCTTCGAGCAGGAGCAGGAAGAACGTGAACGCCTTGGCGTTCTTCCCCATGGTGAGCGCCCCGAGCAGGCAGAGCGGGAGCAGCACGGCGGTGAGCACCACCATGAACAGGCTGATGCCGTCGACCCCCAGGGTGTAGGAGATCCCGAGCGACTCGATCCAGACCTTCTGCTCGACGAACTGGAATGCGCCCGACGCCGTCTCGAACTCGATGAGCATGAAGACGGCGAGCGCCAACGTGGCGGCCGAGAAGAGGAAGCCGATGACGCGCACCAGTTCTTGACGACCGCGCGGAACGGCCAGCGTGAGCAACGCGCCCGCGGCGGGCGTGAGGATCAGGGCGGAAAGCAGCGGGAAATCGGGAGACGTCATCCGAGCGTCGACCTCGAGAGCACGTACAACACCAGGGCCACGGTGCCGGCGAACAGGACGATGGCGTAGCGGCGGACGTAGCCCGATTGCACCCGCCGGGTTTCCTCGCCGCCCACGTTGAGGAGGCGGGCGACGCCGTTGACCGCTCCGTCGACGATGCCGAGGTCGACGCCGTCACGGAGGAAGACGAGCGCCCGTCGCCCCGGCGCCACGATCCCCTTCTCGTAGATCCGGTCGAAGTACCAGCCCCGCTCGAAGAAGGTGGAGGCGCCACCCATCCGGCGCGCCGCCGGGTCGTCACCCCGCATGTCGCGGTACAGCGACCGGGCGGCGAGGATGCCGACGACGGCGACGATCACCGCCACGGTCGAGAGGGCGAACCCGAGGCCGAAGGAGTCGACGTGCGGCTCCTCGACGCCGTGGAAGATCGGATGGAGCCAGTCGGTGAGGAACTTCAACCCCTCGAACGGCAGGTTCAAGAGACCGCCGATCGCGCTCAACCCGGCCAGGACGACGAGGGGGAAGAGCATGACGGCGGGCGACTCGTGCGGGTGCTCGGCGGGCGTGTGGGCGTGGGGCGGATCCAGCCGCTCGGTGGGGTCGGTGACGTGCGGGTCGGCCTGGCTCTCGGCGGGAGCCATGGCGGCGTCCTCCACGGCCCCCTCCCCCGCTACCGCCTCCATCGACGCGGCGCCGACGGTGACGGTCTCGCGGCTCGGTGCGGGGTCGCGCCATCGCTCGGGACCGAAGAAGACCATGAACACCTGGCGGGTCATGTAGAAGCCGGTGAGCAGCGCCGTCACGGCGCCGACGGCCCACAGCGCGTACTTCCCGTCGACCCAGGCGCTGGCGAGGATCTCGTCCTTCGACCAGAAGCCGGCGAGCGGCACGATCCCGGCGATGGCGAGCCAGGCGACGATGAACGTGGCCGCCGTGACCGGCATGTACTTGCGGAGGCCGCCCATACGGCGCATGTCCTGCTCGTCGTTCATGCCGTGCATGACCGAACCCGACCCGAGGAACAGGAGCGCCTTGAAGAAGGCGTGGGTGACCATGTGGAAGATGGCCGCCACGTAGGCACCGATGCCGGCGGCGAGGAACATGTAGCCGAGCTGGCTGATGGTGGAGTACGCCAGCACTCGCTTGATGTCGTTGTGCACGAGGGCAATGGTGGCCGCCACGAGAGCGGTGCCGGCCCCGACCCACGCGACGGTGGTCGCGGCGGCCGAACTGGCCTCGAAGAACGGGTGCGCGCGCACGACGAGGTAGACGCCGGCCGTCACCATGGTGGCGGCGTGGATGAGCGCCGACACGGGCGTCGGGCCCTCCATGGCGTCGGGGAGCCAGACGTGCAGGGGCAGCTGGGCGCTCTTGCCCGCCGCCCCGACGAAGAGGAGCAGGGCGATCGCCGTGGCGGTGCCGCTCGCCAGGTGCGTCGCTCCCTCGAGGGCCGGGAGGATCTCGAGGGTCCCGAGGTGGGTGAACATCAGGAACATGGCGAGGAGGAAGCCGAAGTCGCCGATGCGGTTGGTGACGAAGGCCTTCTTGCCCGCCACGGCGGCGGCGGGCCGCTCGAACCAGAACGAGATGAGCAGGTAGGAGCAGAGCCCGACCCCTTCCCACCCGACGAACGTGAGCGGGAAGCTGCCACCCAGCACCAGGATCAGCATCGAGGCGGCGAACAGGTTGAGGTAGAGGAAGAACCGGGAGAACCGCGGATCACCGTGCATGTACCCGATGGAGTACAGGTGGATGAGGGTGCCAACCCCGCTGACGAAGAGCACCATGGTGATCGAGAGCGGGTCGACCAGGGTGCTCGCCGTGACCTCCAGCGAACCGGCGGGGATCCAGGTGAAGAGCCGGTGCACGACCTGGCGCTCGCTCCCGTCGAGCGACAGGAGGGCGGCGAACTGCACGACGCCCCAAGCGAAGGCGGCCGCCATCATGAGGGTGGCGAGGATGCCGGCCGCCGGCTCCTTCAGGAACCGTCCGCCCACGAGCAAGAGGATCAGGGCACCCAGCAGCGGCAGGGCGGGGACGACCCAGGCCAACTCGAGGATGTCGCGCGCGTCCATGCTCTGTTCAGCCCTTCAGGAGGTTGATGTCGTCGGCCGTGGCACCCTGCCGACGGCGGAAGATGGCGACGATGATCGCCAGCCCGATGACGACCTCGGCGGCCGCCACCACCAGGACGAAGAACACGAACGTCTGCCCGCCGATGTCGTCGAGCATGTTCGAGAAGGTCACGAACGTGAGGTTGACGGCGTTGAGCATGAGCTCGACGCACATGAACATCACGAGGGCGTTGCGCCGGACCATGAGGCCCGTCGCCCCGATGGCGAAGAGCGCTGCGCCGACCGCCAGGTACCAGGAGCCATCGATGTTCACGACTGCTCCTCCGCTCGGTTGGTGACACCGGAGCCGGGCTCCTGCCGCACCAGGACGATGGCCCCGACCACCGCGATGACGAGGAGCACCGAGGTGATCTCGAAGGGCCAGATGAAATCGGTGAAAAGGCTCGACGCCAGGGCCTCGACGTTCCCCTCCGGCGCGCTGACGGAGGGGCCGCGGACGGAGCGGGTACCCGTGTCGAGCGTGCTCGCTCGAACGGCGATCGCCACGGCGGCGAGGGTGCCCGCACCGAGAAGGACAGCGACGGGACGCTGCCAGCGGAGCGGTTCGCCGAGCGCCTCCTCGCGGTCGACGCCGATGAGCATGATGACGAAGAGGAAGAGCACGACGATGGCGCCGGCGTAGACGATCACCTG
>DATLFW010000157.1:0-3417 GCA_035540775.1 Acidimicrobiia bacterium | reverse complement strand
GAAGGCGACCGACGACCCGAGATTGGCGGGCTTGACGAAGCACGGGAACCCGAGGTCGGAGGCGATGCGATCGAGGAGTCCGCCGTCGACTTCCCACTCCCGGAACTCGGCGTGGCGCACGAGGGGCAGGCCGGCCGCCTTCAGCGCCCGCTTCATCATGACCTTGTCCATCCCCACGGCGGAGCCGACCACGCCCGACCCGACGTACGGGATCCCGGCCAGTTCGAGCAGCCCCTGGATGGTGCCGTCCTCACCGAAGGGGCCGTGGAGCATCGGGATCGCCACGTCGAAGTCCATCGACTCCGACGCCATCAGGTCGCCGCCCTCGTCGAGCGGCACCAGCGCCGGGCTGACCGGATCGGGCACCTCGGCAACGGGTCGGCCCGCGACCTCGAGCGCTTCGGGGAGGTCGCCCCGGGGACCGGCGAGGAGGGCGGCGGCGCCGTCGTTGAGGAGCCACCGACCGGCCTTCGTGATCGCGACCGGGACCACCTCGTACCGCTCGGGGTCGAGCGCCCGGGCGACGGCCATGGCGCTCACCCGGGACACGTCGTGCTCGGCGGATCGACCCCCGAAGAGCAGCAGGACGCGCAGGCGGCGAGGCGCGCTCATCGCCGCATCATGTCACCTGGAGCATCGCCCGGATCCCGATGCCCATGAGGAAGAGCCCGACGAACCCGTAGAACATCTCCAGCCGACCCCGCATCGAGATGCGGTACGAGTACGCCAGCCCGACCGTGATGAACCCGACGAAGCCGTAGAACATGTGGAAGCGCGGGGCGACGATGGTCTCGTCGGAGACGAGGACCACGCCGATGGTGACCTGCACGAGCATCGTCACCTGGGCGAGGCCCACGGCGACCCACACCGGCCGGCCCCGCAGTCGAGGCACCCGCCACGCGGCCAGCGCGTACGCCCCGGCCAGCCCGTTGCCGACGATCACGATCCAGGCCGCGACCTCGTGGACGTCGAGGAGTGTCTCGATGACAACCGTCTCCTACGGGACGATCCGGTAGGTGAGGACGCCGCTGGCAACGGCCTTCCCTGCTGCGTCGGTGATCGAGATCTCCGAGAACGCCAACTCCTTGCCCCGCTTCACGCACCTCGCCTCGGCGAGCAGGTCGGACTCGTAGGCGGCGCCGAGATAATAGTTGATGGCCATGTTGACGGTGGCCGCCTTGGCGCCCTTGTCGAAGTCGTGCCCCGCCCAGACGGCGGCGGCGCCGGCCGTGTCCATGAGGCTCGCGATGGCGCCCCCGTGGAAGACACGCCCGTCGTTCGACAGCGTGGCGTCGAACGGGAGGCGGATCCGCACGCCGTCGGCCTCCCAGACCTCGGGCACCATGCCCATTCCCTCGATGTAGGGCGTCTTGAACATCAGTTCACGGACGGCCTGGCGGCGCTGCTGTTGCTCGTCGTCGGTCAAAGGCACGTCGACGACCTCCCTCCACGGATCGGAACGGCGCGGACGCTACCGCGCCCGCTCGCTACGGCGTCGGAGCGCCCTCTTCGCGCTGAATCACGTCGAAGGCCCACAGCTCGCTCGCCGTCCCGACCGGACCTTCCGTGTTGTGCTGCCGGTGCCCGTGTTGAAAGGCCGGGCTCTGCACCCAGGCGTTGAACGCCTCCTCCGACTCCCACCGTGTGTAGACGAGGAAGACGTCCCGGCCGTCGGTCGGCTTCAGCAGTTCGAACGCCTCGAAGCCGGGCATCTTCGAGACCTCGCCCGCCCGGGCGGCGAAGCGGGTTTCGAAGTCGCCCACTCGATCGGGAGCGACGGTGATGGCGTTGATCTTGACCACGGACATGGGTGCCTCCCGGGGGTTTCTCGGTCGAGGTCGGGCCGATGGCCTCGGTTATCGTCAGGATCCCACGACGTCCACGAAGCAGGCGGATTCGGTGACTCACATTCGCGATCTCCTCACCGCCGGGCCCACGTTCTCCTTCGAGTTCTTCCCGCCGAAGACCGACGAGGCCCAACGTCAGCTCGAGAAGGCGCTGCGCGAGTTGGAGCCGCTCGCCCCCTCGTTCGTGTCCGTGACCTACGGCGCCGGAGGCACGACGCGCGACCGCACCCACGGCATCGTCGTCGGCATCAACGACGACACCTCGATGACGGCGATGGCGCATCTCACCTGTGCCTGCCACAGCGCGGCCGAACTCGAGGAGATCGTGAGCCGGTACCGCGACGCCGGCGTCGTGAACCTCCTCGCCCTCGGAGGCGATCCTCCCAGCGACCTCGCCGACCCGCCTCCGACGGAACTGCCGTATGCCATCGAACTCGTCGAGCTCGCCCGGGGCGTCGGCGACTTCTCGATCGGTGTGGCGGCGCACCCTGAAGGCCATCCTCGATCACCGGACATGGAGAGCGACCGCCGTCATCTCGCCGACAAACTTCGGGTCGCCGATTTCGGCATCACGCAGTTCTTCTTCAACAACGACGTCTACTTCCGGATGGTCGACGAACTCGACGCCCTCGGCGTCGACGCACCCGTCGTGCCGGGAATCATGCCAGTGACGAACCCCGCCCAGATCGAGCGGTTCGCGCAGCTCGCCGGTGCCGAGTTCCCTCGTACGCTGGCCGAGCGGATCGAGGCGCTCGGCGACGACGTCGACGCCGTCCGCCGACTCGGCATCGAGGTGGCCACCGAGATGTGTGCGGAGCTCCTCGAGCACGGCGTGCCGGGACTGCACTTCTACACCCTCAACCGGTCGACGGCGACGCGCGAGATCTACGCCAACCTCGGCCTCGGACCGACGGAATGAACGACACCCACACGCAGACCAACGGTGAGACGGCCGCGACGGGCGACACCGACGTCACCCACGACACTGCGGAGACGGCGCGCCGGCGCCGTCCGCGGAGTGGCACCGTCGTCGCCCTGATCTTCGCCATCGCTGCCATGACGATGTTCGCCGGCTACTTCCTCACACCTGACCCGCGATGTGCGCTCGGCGTCGCCGACGAGGCGCGGTACGAGAACGCGACCGTGGAGGGCAACACCCGGTGGAACTGGTGGCCGCCGGGGTGGACGACGGTGTGCCGGGCGTTCGACGCCGACGGCAACGAGATTCCGTACGTGCCCTACGAGCGATGAACGCCACTGGCGACGGGTGCCCGATCTGTGCTCGGGTCGCATCCGCCAGCGAGCCGACCGGAGGATGGATCCTTCGGGACTCCCTCTGGTCGGTCTGCGTGGCTGACGGCTTCGAGGTCCCAGGGTGGGTGTTCGTGGAACTCAACCGGCACGCCGAGGGGCCGTGGTCGCTCGAACCGGCCGAGGCCGCCACGCTCGGCCCTCTGCTCACCCAGGTGTCACAGGCCGTCCGCAGCGTGACCGGCGCCGAACGCGTCTACTGGATGGCGTACGGCGAGCTCATGCCCCACTTCCACGTCCTCGTCGCACCGCGACTCCC
>DATLFW010000156.1:0-5293 GCA_035540775.1 Acidimicrobiia bacterium | reverse complement strand
CGCCTGCGCCGGTCCCTGCCGCTGCCTCCGGCCCTCTCGACCTCGACGAGGTCGTGCTCGCCTGGCCCGAGGCCCTGAAAACGCTGCGCCCGCGGGTGAAGGGAATGGCGCGCGAGGCGCAGCCCGTGGAGATCGACGGTGGCACCGTCGTGCTGGGCCTGCCTCGTGACTACGCCGCGCTCGAGAAGGGGCTGGCCGAGCACCTCCCCGCCGTCGCCCAGGCCCTCGGCACCGCCCTCGGTGCGGCGCCTCCCGTCGTACGCGTGGTGATTCACGACGACTTCCTCCCCGGTCGCCCCGCCGGTGGCGACGGCGACGGCGACGCCGCCGCACCAGGCCCGGCGATGTCGCCCGCCCCGCCGGTCGCGACCGACGACGACGAGGTCGAGATCGACGACACCGAACCGGTGCCCGAAGGCGCAGGGCTAGATTCGGTCGGGCTCTTGAAGGACGCCTTCGGCGCCACGGTCGAGGAGGAAGCGTGAAGCAGAGCGATCTCAACCGCATGATGCGCCAGGTGCAGCAGATGCAGGCCGACATGGCGGCGGCCCAGGAGGCGCTCGCCGAGGAGACCGTGGAGGGGACGGCCGGGGGTGGCATGGTGACCGCCGTCGTCACCGGTTCGGGCGAGCTGCGTTCGGTCGAGATCAACCCCGAGGTCGTCGACCCTGACGACGTCGAGATGCTCCAAGACCTCGTCGTCGCGGCTGTCACCGATGCCAACCGCAAGGCGGCCGCCCTCCAGCAGGAACGGCTGGGTGGCATCGCCGGTGGGCTCGACACGGGAGGCCTGGGCGGCCTCCTCGGCTGACGGGCGTCGCTCCCGGTGTACGAAGGGCCCGTCCAGGACCTCATCGAGGAGCTCGGCCGCCTCCCCGGCGTGGGGCCGAAGTCGGCGCAGCGCATCGCCTTCTACCTCCTGAAGGTGCCGACGGAGGACGCCCGCCGTCTCGCCCGGTCCATCGTCGAGGCGCGCGAGCGGATGTCGTGGTGCCGCCGGTGCTTCAACCTGGCGGAGGGCGAGCTGTGCAAGATCTGCGCCGACGAACGGCGCGACACGGCGGTCGTCACGGTCGTCGAGGACCCCCGCGACATCGTCGCCCTGGAACGGACGGGCGAGGTGCGGGGCACCTACCACGTCCTCCAAGGCGCCATCAGCCCGATCGAAGGCATCGGGCCCGAACAGCTCCGGGTGAAGGAGCTGCTGGAGCGGGTGCAGGCGGAGGACGTCGAGGAGGTCATCCTCGCCACCAACCCCAACATCGAGGGTGAGGCGACGGCGCTCTACCTCGTGAAGCTGCTGAAGCCCCTCGGGCTGAAGGTGACCCGCCTCGCGAGCGGGCTACCGGTCGGCGGCGACCTGGAATACGCCGACGAGGTCACCCTCGGCCGCGCCCTCGAAGGACGCCGCGAGGTCGGCACCGACTGATCGCAGTCGGCGGAAGGGGCGCCGTCGCTCGGGTACCCCCGTCCTCGCTCCTGTCACGTCACTCGGACGGGCGTCCCGACCGCCGCCGCCGGGCGCCGGCTCCCTGCGCTGCCGCTCGCGCAGCGTGACATGGGTCATGTTGCAGACCGACCGGTCGGTCTGAAAAAGTGTCCAGCATGACACCGAAGGACGCCACTGCCACCCGGGAGCGGATCCTCGACTCGGCCGCCGACCTGTTCAACCAACGCGGCTACTGGGGCACCTCCCTCTCCGACCTCCTCGCCGCCACCGGCCTCGAGAAGGGTGGGCTCTACCACCACTTCGGGAGCAAGGAGGCCCTCGCTCTCGAGGCGTTCGACCACGCCGTCGACCGCCTCCGCGTCCGGATTCGCGAGTCGCTCGCTCCGCACCGTGAGGCCGTCCCTCGCCTCCACGCCGCCATCGACAACTACGTCGCCTTCGTCGAGCGTCCCCCCGTCGCCGGCGGTTGCCCCCTGCTCAACACGGCGGTGGAGTCCGACGACACGCACCCCGCCCTGCGTGAACGGGCGGCGGCGGCCATGACCGAACTCGTCGACGACACCTTCGGGCGCATCCTCACGAGGGGGGTCGAGCGAGGCGAGCTCGCCGCCGACCTCGACGTCGAGGGGACGGCGGCCCTCTTCGTGGCCGCCATCGAGGGCGGGATCATGCTGTCGAAGCTCTACGGCGACAACGACTACATGCGGCGGACGGCTCGGCGACTCCACGACCTCGCCGACAGCCTCGCCACGGCTGGCACTGGGGGCACCCGGACGCGCAGGAGGAGCTCCCGATGAGCGAGCCCCGCACCCGCACCATCACGTGGGAGGACCCGCGCGACCTGGCCGACGCCGCCTTGAAGATGGACGGGAGCGACTTCCTGGCCGCCATGGTCGCCGGCGACCTCCCCCGCCCACCGATCGCCGAGACCCTCGACTTCCGGCCGTTCGAACTGGGCGACGGCGAGGCCGTCTTCGAACTCGTCCCCCGCGAGTTCCACTACAACCCCATCGGCACCGTCCACGGCGGCGTCATCGCCACCCTGCTCGACTCCGCCCTCGGCTGCGCCGTCCAGACCCGGCTCCCCCAGGGCACCCGCTACACGACGCTCGAACTCAAGGTGAACTTCGTGCGGGCGGTCCTCGCCGACACCGGCCGGCTGCGCTTCGCCGCCAAGGTGATCCACCTGGGCGGACGGGTCGCCACCGCCGAGGCTCAGGCCCTCGACGACGACGGCCGCCTCTACGCCCACGCCACGACGACCTGCCTCGTCATGCGACCGGAAGGGAGTGCGTGATGGCCCTGCCCATCGTGGAGTTCGACCCGTTCGGCGGCCGGTCGGTCGTGGCCCGTCCCGTCCGGCCCGACGACCTGGTGGCGGTGGGCGCCATGCTCGCCCGCCTGTCGCCGTCGTCGCGCCGCCTGCGCTTCTTCAGCCCCCTGCCCCGGCTCACGCCGAGGGTCGTCCGTCCCATGGTCGAGGTCGACCACGTCACCCACGAGGCGATGGTCGCCGTGCTGGGCGACACCGTGATCGGGATCGCCGAGTTCGTCCGCCCCGACCCGGAGTCGACGGACGCCGAGGTGGCGGTCGTCGTCGAGGACGCCTACCAGCGCCACGGCGTGGCGGCCTTCCTCTTCAAGGCGCTCGCCCGCTCGGCGCGGCGGCAGGGCGTGCAGGCGTTCCTGGCCGAGGTGCTTCCCGACAACCGTTCCGCCCTGGCGCTCGCCCGGGCCATGTCGCCCGACGCCGAGCTGCAGCGGATCGACGGAGAGATCCGCCTTCGCATCCCGATCGTCCGGATGCCGGCGCCGCCGTTGGCGTCGGTCTGACTCGCTGGGGCTACGCCTCGGGCGGGATGTCGAGCGCCCGGGCCAGGGCGTCGGCGTCGAAGCCCTCCTTGCGCAACCGCAGGTCGAAGTAGAGGACGCCCGTCACGACGGCCGTGAACGGGGTGACCACGAGGTCGCCGAGCACGTCGACCACGAACGTCCCTGCCGTCGTCACCGGGCTGTCGTCGCCGGCGAGCGCCTCGACGAGACCCGCGAGCACCCCGCCGATCACCGCCCAGGCGACCGACGCCAGGATGAACGCCACCGCGATGGTGGCGAGCGTTTGCCACCACCGCCCCCTCACCAGCTCACGCGACCGGGAGAGCGCCGCCCTCCCGCCCGTCCCCTCGAACAGGAGCACCGGGACGGCCACCGCCCACGCCACGAAGAAGTAGACGAACGGCACGACGAGGGCGAGCAGCGCGAGGCCGAGGAGCAGGGCCGTCAAGAGCACCAGCCACAGCAGGCTCCGGAGCCGATCGGCGGCGAAGCGCAGCGACACCCGCCAGTCGGGTTCGGTGCCGAGGTAGGTGGCGGCGACCACCCGAAGGCAGGCCGCCGTGCCGACCTGCGACGCCGCCACGCTGGCGAGCGTCAGGACGAGGATGGCGACGATCGTCAGGGCCGCGTCCCCGGCGTCGCCCGCGTCGTCGACCACGCCCGCCAGCCACAGCACCGTGAGCGACCCGACGACCGCGATCGGCAGGATCGCCACGGCCACCGCCGCAACGAGCGTGCGGAAGTCGGCCCGGAAGATCCGGAAGGCGACGTCGATCACCTCGCCGACACGCAGGGGTTGGAGTTCGGGCCGGTCGTCGGGCTCCACGGGCGCGGAAGGGGCCGGCGGTGGTCCGCCGGCCCCGGTCAGGATCCGCTCAGAGCGCCTGGATGACGACGGCGTCGCCCTGCCCGCCACCGCCGCACAGGCCAGCGGCACCGAGCCCGCCGCCCCGGCGGCGGAGCTCGTTGGCGAGGGTCACGACGAGGCGCGTCCCCGACATCCCGATGGGGTGACCGAGGGCGATCGCCCCGCCGTTGACGTTGACAACGTCGTCGGTGATGCCGAGCTCGGCCATGGAAGCGAGACCGACGGCGGCGAACGCCTCGTTGATCTCGAAGAGGTCGACGTCGGACACGGTCTTGCCTGCCCGCTCCAACGCCTGGTTGATCGCCCGCGACGGCTGGGTCATGAGCGAGGGGTCGGGGCCGGCCACCATGCCGAACCCGAGGAGTTCGGCCAGCGGCGCCGCTCCCAGCTCCTCCGCCTTCTCCTTGCTCGTCACGATGACGGCCGCACCGCCGTCGCTGATCTGGCTGGCGTTGCCCGCGGTGATGGTGCCGTCGGGCGAGAAGGCGGGCCGCAAACCCGAGAGCGACTCGACGGTGGTGCCGGGACGGACGCCCTCGTCGGTGTCGACGATGATCGGGTCGCCCTTCCGCTGCGGGACCTCGACGGCGACGATCTCGTCCTCGAGCCGCCCCTCCTTGATGGCGGCGGCGGCCCGCTCGTGGCTCTTGGCGGCGAGGTCGTCCTGCGCCTCCCGGGTGACCTGGTACTGGGCGGAGTACTTCTCGGTGCCCGCACCCATGTGCACGCAGTCGAACGCGCACCACAGGCCGTCGTTGATGAGCGAGTCGACCAGCTCGCCGTTGCCCATGCGGTAGCCCTCGCGGGCCTTGGGGAGGAGGTAGGGGGCCTGGGTCATCGACTCCATACCGCCGGCAACGACGACGTCGGCGGCACCGGACTGGACCATCTGGTCGGCGAGGAAGATCGAGTTGAGACCCGAGAGGCAGACCTTGTTGATGGTGAGGGCGGGGACGTTCATGGGGACCCCCGCCTTCCCGGCGGCCTGGCGGGCGGTGATCTGCCCCTGCCCGGCCTGGAGGACCTGCCCCATGATCACGTAGTCGACCTGGTCGGGTGCCACGCCCGCCCGCTCCAGAGCGGCCTTGATGGCAAAGCCGCCGAGGTCCATCGCGCTGAACGAGGCGAGGGCTCCGGAGAGC
>DATLFW010000155.1:0-2920 GCA_035540775.1 Acidimicrobiia bacterium | reverse complement strand
CCGCGTGGTCGACACCGCCGCGCTCGCCTGGAGCTACGACGGCCACCGGCGCCTGCCCTGGCGACGGGAGCGCCGTGTGGCGGTCGGGGAGCGGGGCTTGACAGTGCTGGCCCGGCACCTCGACGGTGGTCCTGGCGACCGGCGTGAGTCCTGGCTTGCCCAGGAGACGGCGGCCGAGCGGCCGTTCGTGGAAGGGGTCACCCTCGAACAGCAGTTCCTCGATGCCGCCTCCCGCCACGATCTCGACGCCGTCGCCGACGTCCTGGTCCGGTGGCGGCGGCATCTGAGGGGACTGCTCGCTCCCGCACCCGCGACGGGTGCCGGCGATACGCCCTTCTCCCCGGGCGCGGGCGCGGCGGCCCTCCCGCCCGAGTGTCTCGACGTCGACCTGTCCAACTTCGTCGTCGACACCGACGGCGAGACGTTGGTGCAGGTCGACACCGAGTGGCGGGTCGCCGGGGGCGTCGACGACGAACTCGTGACGGCCCGGGCCTTGCGCTACCTCGCCGAGCGCGTCGTCGTCACCGGGGCGCCGCTGCCCTGGGATCCGGCGACGACGGTCGACGACCTCACCCGTCACCTGGCTTCGATGTGCGGCGTCACCGTCACGGACGACCTCCATGAGCGGTGGCTGTCGGCGGAGGCGGAGCTCCAGGCCCTGGTGCGTGGTGCTTCCGTCGAGGGACTCCGTGGCGAACTCGCCCGGATCGGCGGAGCGACCCAGAACGACGTCGCCGTCCCCGCCACCCGGCGCGCCTCGACACCGCCGCCGCCCGCCTCGACCACGCCGCTGCCGGCCCCGTCACTGGGGCGGCGGCTCGCTCGCCGGCTCGGCGTCGGAGGTTGACGGCCCGACCGGGCCGTAGATCGCGGAGCGGGGGCGAGTGGCCGTGCGGCCGATCCGGCGGCGCTCGACCAGGGCACGTGGCAGCCGGCGCACCACATCGGCCAACACCCGGGTCCGCCGCTTCGTCACGTGCGGCCGCGGTCGCTTCCCACGGATGACCGGTCGTACGACCTCGACGCGCACCATCCGCCACGTGTCACGCAGGTAGCGACGCGCTTCCGCCCAGGCCACGCGGGCAGGCGCGTTCTTCACCAGCACCAGGAGGCCGTTGCGCTGGACGTGGTGGTCGACGAGGGCGGTCCGGTGCCCCGCCACGGCACCCCGCACGTGGCGCCCTCGTGACGTGGGCACGTAGACGGCGTGCCAGCCGCGCAGCACGCCGCGGCACGACAGGTCGAAGTCCTCGTAGTACATGAACAGCCGGTCGTCGAAGAGGCCGACGTCGCACAGGTAGGGCACGGCGAGCAGGACGGCGGAGCCGGTCCAGGCGAACACGCGCTCCGGCTGGTCGTACCGCCCGTCGTCGGGCTCGCCGAGCCCCCGGTTGGCGGGGAAGGCGCCGGCCGGTTCGCTCCCGGCGTCGTTGAGGAGATCCGTGAACGGCTCCGCGACCTCGAGCGTCAGCCATCGCGGCGTCGGGCCAACCGTCTCGGTGACCGTTCCTGCTGCCGTCGAGAGCGTGACCGCCTTCTCTCGTTCGGCGGCGACGAACATCTCGAGTCGAGCGTGGCCCGTCACGTCGGAAGGCACGGGCAACCATGCCGTCGCCTCCGGGCCGGCCCACCGGAAGGTGGAGCCGTCGGGCGCCGTCTCCAACGCCTCGAACCCTTCCCCGAACACCGTCGCCTCGAACCGGTCGGCACCGGCGTGGCGGACGCCGTGGACGGCGACGCCCAGCGTCCTCGGGTCGCCGCCGCCCGGCCGGAACCCCTCAGCCCGCAGATCCACGCGGGCAAAGCGGGGTTCGAGGAGCAGCTTCGGATTGGCGGCCCCTGCGTGCGCATCGCCCTGGAGGGCCTCGACGAGGGGCCGGAGCCATCCGGGCTCCATGAAGGCGTCGGGATTGACGAGGGCGACGAAGTCGACGCCGTGCAGATCGGCGAGGCCGAGGTTGTTGCCGCCCGCGAAACCGAGGTTGCGGGGGCTGCGGATGAGGCGGATGTGCGGGAACCGGGCCGCGAGGACGTCGGCGCTGCCGTCGCCCGACGCGTTGTCGACGACGACGACGTCGAGGCGATTAGTCGGCCATTCCGTGGCGAGGAGGTGCTCGACGCACCGCTCGACGAGCTCTCCGCCGTTGTAGTTCACGACCACCACACGCACTCGGGGGGCCGGGTCGGCGGACATGTCAGGGGAGCCTACGAAGCGGGAGCGCGACGTGACGGGTATTCGTTCGTGAGACAGGCAGGAACCCAGACCCCGGAGGCCTCTCGCGATGTCGCGCGCCCGTTCGATCCTGCTCACCGTCGCCCTTGCGGGCGCGTCCCTCGGCGGCGTCGTCGCGGCTCAGGCCGAGTCGCCAGGCATCGAGTGCACCGCCGACCCCGCCAGCTACGTGACGCAGTCGCTGACCACCGGGGAGGCCGTCGCCGCCGCTGAGCCCGTCCTCCGCTTCGTGAACCTGAGCGACAGCCACATCATCGACGACGAGGCGTCGCCGGTGATGACCGCCAACTACCTCGAATCGGTGCTCGACCCGACCCTCAACAACCAGTCGGGGCAGCGGCTCCAGGAGGAGTACACCGACGAGGTCCTGAACGCGATGATCCGGACCATCGATGCGTGTGGCGCCGAGTCCGATCTCGAGTTCATGATCGCCACCGGCGACCTGACCGACAACCAGACGCTCAACGAGACCCGCCGCTACATCGACAACCTGGACGGCGTGTCGGGCGCCGACACGGCGTACGAGGCGCACTGCGGATACACGACGCACGACTCGCGCGGGGTGCCGAAGCTCGGCGTCGGGCCGTGCACCGAAGAGATGCAGGACCCCTTCGCCGTCCCCACCGGCAAGCTGGTCGGGGACACCCAGGCACCGGTGCCCGATCCAAACGACCCGACGTACCAGGT
>DATLFW010000154.1:0-9608 GCA_035540775.1 Acidimicrobiia bacterium | reverse complement strand
TTCTCGGTCACGGCGAGCGAGCCTACCGGCCGTCCCGAGCAAAGTTGACGCTCATGTCAGGTTTTGGTCGAATGGGCCACGGAGCGGCGGCGACGGAGCGGCGGCGACGAAGGAGACACCACCGATGCGGACCGAAGACCTCATCCTCGTCAGCGTCGACGACCACGTCGTCGAACCGCCCGGCATGTACGAGCGCCACGTCCCGGAGAAGTACAAGGACCAGGCGCCGAAGCTGATCACCAAGGACGACGGCACCGAGGCCTGGGTGTGGCAGGGCCAGGAGGCGACCAACATCGGCCTCAACGCCGTCGCCGGGCGCGCCCCCGAGGAGTACGGCGTGGAGCCGGCCACCTTCGAGGAGATCCGGCCGGGTTGTTACGACATCCACGCCCGCATCAAGGACATGGACGTCAACGGCGTCCTCGGCTCGATGTGCTTCCCGAGCCACGCCCAGTTCTGCGGTCAGTTCTTCGCCAAGGCGGAGGACAAGGACCTCGCCCTCACGATGCTGAAGGCGTACAACGACTGGCACATCGACGAGTGGTGCGGCACCTACCCGGGCCGGTTCATCCCCCTCCAGCTCCCGCCGATCTGGGACCCGCAGGAGATGGCCAACGAGGTCCGGCGCAACGCCGAGAAGGGGTGCCACGCCGTCACGTTCTCCGAGAACCCCGGCAAGCTCGGCTGGCCCAGCATCCACGATCCGCACTGGGACCCGTTCTGGAAGGCCTGCGCCGACACCGACACCGTGATCTGCCTGCACATCGGGTCGTCGTCGGAGGTGGTCATCACGGCGATGGACGCGCCGATCAACGTGATGATCACCCTCCAGCCGATGAACATCGTCCAGGCGGCCGCCGACCTCGTCTGGTCGCGGGTGCTGAAGGAGTTTCCGGTGAAGTTCGCCCTCTCCGAGGGCGGCATCGGGTGGATTCCGTACTTCCTGGAGCGGGTCGACTACGTCTACGAGCACCACAAGGCGTGGACGGGCTCGGAGTTCGCCGCTGGCAAGCGCCCGTCCGACGTCTTCCACGAGCGGATCATCACCTGCTTCATCGACGACGCCTTCGGCATCGAGAACCGCCACCACCTCAACATCGACCAGATCACCTGGGAGTGCGACTACCCCCACTCCGACTCGACGTGGCCCTTCGCGCCCGAGGCGGCCATGAAGTATCTGGGCGACCTGCCCGACGACGAGATCAACAAGATCACCCACCAGAACGCCATGCGGCTGTTCTCGTACGACCCCTTCTCGCACATCCCGAAGGAGGAGTGCACGGTCGGGGCGCTGCGGGCCAAGGCGGGCGACGTCGACACGTCGATCACCCCGACGGGCCGGGCGGTGAAGCCGGAGAAGGAAGTCACCATCCTCACGCTCATGGAGCAGATGGCGGCCATGGGCAAGAAGAAGGACGGGTAGCCCAACCCGTGGGCGGCGTGCTCGGCGAGGTGACGATGGCGGCGACGTCGATGTACGTCGCCGACCTCGACGCCGCGGTCGAGTGGTACCGCACGAACCTCGACCTCGAGCCGGTGTCGATCGGGACCGACCGCCATCCGTACGCCACGTACTCGTTCAACGGCGCCCTGCTCGTGCTCGAACCGCTGAAGGCGCTGTATCAGGGCGGTGGCGCGACGGGGAGCGGGGCGACGAGCGTCAATCTCGTCGTCGACCGCGATCCCGCGGATGTCCGAGCCGACCTCATGGCTCGAGGCGTCGAGTGCAGCGAGATCGTGGAGTCGAACTTCTCGTCGTTCCTGGTCTGTGACCCCGACGGCAACCGCTTCTACGTCACGGCACCGCTGAAGCGCTGACCCTCGGGAATCTGGAGCAAGAAGTGGTCGCTATGACGCCGTTTCTTGCTCCAGATTCCGTCAAGCGCCGAGCCAGAGGCCGAGGCGTTCGCGCTCGTAGGCCTGCTTGCGTTCGAACTGCTCGTCGTCGGCCTCGGTGATGTGCACGTCGGGCGGGTCTCCGTAGAAGTTGCCCTCCACGAACGCGACCTTGCGCCCCGGCAGTTCGAGGAAGCAGAAGCCGTGGCCGTCGAAGGTCGCCCCCTCGCCCCGGCCGAGATCGGCGGCGATGTTGGCCGCCGCCACCCGCGCCTCGCCCGCCGCGAACACACCCGCTTTCGGGAGCGCCGCCTTCGCCGTCGGCACGGTCGTGCAGTCGCCCACGGCGTAGACCCGGTCGAACGACGTCCGGAAGGTCGACGGGTCGGGGCGGACGAATCCCTGGTCGTCCCCGAGTCCCGAGTCCTTCAAGACGGGCGGCGGCGCCGTCGCCGGCACGCCGAAGAAGAGCCGGTACTCGACATCGGGCCCGTCCTGGAAGGAGATGCGCCGGGCGCCGGCGTCGACGTCTCGCACCGCGTGTTCCGAGAGCAGTTCGATCCCCCGCTCGGCGAGGTGGTCGGCGACGTAGCGGCTGGCGTCGGGACCGGCCACCGGGATCGTCATGGCCTGGGGCGTCGACATCACGATCTCGACGTCGTCGCGCACGCCGCGCTCTCGCATCCGTTCGTCGATGAGAAGCGCTGCCTCGAACGGCGCCGGCGGGCACTTGATCGGCCCGCCCAGGATCGACACCACGATCCGTCCGCCGTCGACGGCGTCGAGGTCGCGGTGCATGGCCGGCAGGGCGGCGGCGTCGTAGAGGTCGTGGGCGCCGTCGCCTCGCAACAGGTCGACGTGCGCGGGCGACGGGCCGGCGCCGAGCGCCACCAGGAGGGCGTCGGCTTCGAGGCTGCCGTCGCTCGTTTCGACGACCCGCCGCTCGGGGTCGATGGAGGTGATGTCGGCCTGCACGAACCGGACGCCCCGGTCGGCGAGGCGGGTGAGCGACACCGAACCCTCGGCGAGCGGTCGGACCCCGGCGAGATCCCACAGCTTGGCGAAGCCCATGAAGAATGTGTCGTTGCGATCGACGAGCGTGACCTCGTCGCCGTCGTCGAGCAGGCCCCGTAGTTCGTGGGCGGCCGCCAAGCCACCGAATCCGCCCCCGAGGATCACGACGTGTGCCATCTCGTCACCCCAATCCGTCGCCGTCCGCCGCCAACCTAACGCTTCGAATCCGTAACCTGACTCGCATGGTTCCGGTGCGGTGGGTCGTGGCGCTCCTGCTGGCGGTCCTCGCCGCCGTCGGTCTCGTGGCATGCGGGGACGACGACGGCACCGCGGCGGGCCGCCCCTCCACGACCGCCCCCGCCGACCAACCGAACGTCGTCGTGGTGATGACCGACGACCAGACGGTCGAGTCGGTGCGGGTCATGGAAGCCGTGCGGGAACGGATCGGCGAGGCGGGCACCACGTTCACCCGGGCGTACGCCAGCTACCCCCTCTGCTGCCCGAGCCGGGCGTCGTTCCTCACCGGCCAGTACGCCCACAACCACGGCGTCCGCGACAACGTCCCTCCGGTCGGCGGGTTCAGTCGCTTGGAGGGCGACGAGACGATCGCCGTGTGGCTCCAGAGGGCGGGCTACCGGACCGTCCACGTCGGGAAGTACCTGAACCAGTACGGCAAGGACAACCCACCGGTGGCGCCCCCCGGATGGGAGGAGTGGTTCGGCCTCGTCGATCCGAGCACCTACCAGTACTTCAACTACTGGATGTCGACCCGGCTCGGACCCCGGCAGTACGGCGAGGAGGAGGGCGACTACCAGACGGACGTCCTCGCCGACATCGCGGTCGAACGGATCGAGCGGTTTGCCGAGGACGACCGCCCGTTCTTTCTGAGCGTCGCCCCGCTCGCCCCCCACTCGACGGGCCGCATCGACGCCGACGAGGGGCTCACCAACATGCCGCCGGTGCCCGCCCCGCGACACGCCGGCCGCTTCGACGGCGAGCCGCTGCCGGCCTCGCCAGCCTTCGACGAGGAGGACGTCGGCGACAAGCCCCGATTCGTGCAGGACCTTCCGCGTATCGACGACGCCGAGCGAGCCCGGCTGACCGAGTGGTACCAGGCGGAACTCGAGTCGCTCCTCGCCGTCGACGAAGCGGTCGGCCGGATCCTCGACGCGCTCGAGGAGTTGGAGATCCTCGACGAGACGATCGTCGTCTTCACGTCGGACAACGGGTTCTTGCACGGCGAGCACCGGCTGGTCGAGGACAAGCGGTTCCTGTACGAACCGGCCGCCGGCGTTCCGCTCCTCGTCCGGGGACCGGGATTCGAGGCGGCCACGACCGTCGATACGCCGGTCGCCAACATCGACCTGGCGCCGACCTTCCTGGCCGCAGCCGGGGCTCGCGCCGGCATCCCCGTCGACGGGGTCTCTCTCGTCGACGCCGACGCGCAGGCGGATCGCGCCGTTTTCCTCGACAACCGCAACGACGGGCCCCGAGTGCAGACGACCGGAATCGTCACCACTCGCTACACCTACTTCGAGCATTCGACGGGGGAGCGGGAGCTCTACGACCTGGGGACGGACCCGCATCAGCTCGAGAACCTGGCCGGCTCCGATGCGGTCGCCGACGTCGAGGCCGACCTCGCCGAGCGCCTGGAACGCCTGCGGCGCTGCGCCGGGCGTATCTGTACTCAGTAGGGCCAGGCGTCGCCGCGGGGGAGGCCGAGGAGGCGCGCCAACGGTCGGAGCCGCGCGACCAGCGCCACTTTGATCAGCGCCAGGCGAGCGAAGACTCCGAGAAGCGCCAGCTGCCGGACCGCGTTGCGCACCCGATCTGCGCCTTCGAGGTCCTCCCGCCGGTACTCGGCCATCGAGCGAGACCGTCGCACGAACCGCCACCGTGAAGTGAACACCAGCAGCCGCAGTTGGGCCAGGGTCACGCCGACCGCGTTCCAGGCGTCGTGGAGGAGCAGGGTTCCCCCCACGCCGACGCGATCGCCCCAACGAGCGATGTCGTCGCGCGCCGGGCCGTACCGGTGCGCGCCGTCGACGTAGAGCACGTCGATCGGCGCGTCGACCGCGTCGAGCGCGTCCTGCGACGGGCGCCGTACGTAGAGAACCCGGTTCGCCACCCCCGCGCGTTCCAAGTTGGCGACGAAGGTTCGGCTGTCGAGGTCGGCCTCGGCGACGAATCCTTCGATCTCCTGGGGGCCACGGTCGTTGCCGGCATGCGGATCGACGGCGACGACCTCGACGCCAGGAGGTGCGGCGCTCGCCAGCACGACCGTGGATCGACCGCGGAAGCTGCCGATCTCCACGATGCGCCCAGGGTTGGCGGTGGCGGCGGCCGAGTTCCACAGCATGCGGGCCTGGCCCTCGGTGAGCCATCCCTCGACGTCGGCGAGGCCGGCCCACGTCGTCTCGAACGTGGTTGACGGTGCCGAAGGTTGTGGGTCGTTCACGATCTCGATCCTCCACCTTGTTGACCGAGTGTCAACGTCGGGGCCCACCCCCCTCACGCGTTGCCTGCTTCCGCCCGATTCGCGCCGTCTCGTTTGTCGGGAACGCGGCCGGGATGGCCCGAACGGACTATGGGCACGGCTCCGATCGGCACGGATCCTCCAGGCATGGACGGGTCGGGGCAGGGATGACGCTCGCGAGCACGCTGGCGCGCCCGTTCCCCCGGCCTGGTTCCGACGATCGACGGGGCGAGGGGGTGCGGCGACGACGGCGTCTGCTCGGGCGCGGTTGGAGCGTCCCGCGCGTCGCGCTCCTGCTGGCCGTGCTCGCCGCCGTGGCGACGTTCACGAACAGCCCCGGGTGGTACATCGCTGACGCCCGCTTCGAGCACTACTGGGCGCCTTCGCAGTTCTTGAGCCGCCACGCCCACGTGTGGGACGCCGTGCGCGACCTCGGCGGTGCCTCTCCCTACTTCTCACCCGTCGTCGGTGCGTTCCTGGCGGGCGTGCGCGGGATCGGGGCGAGTCCGGCGGTGGCCGAGCGAGCGCTCCACAGTGCCTACCTGCTCGTCGCCGGCGTCGGCATGGTGCAGGTCCTCCGGCTGTTCCGGTCCCGCGTCGGGATCGAACACCTCCTCGCCGGCGCCCTCTTCGCCTTCAATCCCTACTCGGCGCAGTTCCTGCTGCCCTCCGGGCTCTTCCTCCACTACGCCCTGGCGCCGTGGCTCGTCGTCGCCATGGTCCGTGGACTGCGCGAGCCCGGGGCGTGGCGCTGGCCGGCGGCGTTCGCCCTGACCGTGTTCGTCGTCGGGGCTCTCAACTGGGCGAGCCTCCTCTACGCCGCCACGCCCTTGGTGCCGGTCGCGGTCTACGCCGTCTGGGTGGAACGGACGGCGACGTGGCGCCAGGCGCTCGCCTTCGCCGCCGCCGCCGGCGTCCTCGCCCTTGCCGTCGGCGCCGCCGCCCTCACGCACGGCGCTTTGAACGCCGACACCGTGGCGCAGAACCTCTCGACGACCGAGTCGCCGGCCACCGTCAGCCGCACGTCGTCGTGGTCGGAGTCGTGGCGCGGCCTCGGGTTCTGGCTGACGTACTTCGGGTCGCCGGCCGGCCTGCTCCGGTCCGAGGCGGCGGCGTTCTTCTCGCGATGGGACGTCGTCCTGGCCACCTTCCTCCTGCCGCTCGGCGCCCTCGTCACGCTCTGGCGCACCCGGTGGCGCCCCCGGTTGCTGTTCGGAGGGATGATCGTCCTGGCCCTCGTGCTCATGGTCGGCATTCACCCCGTCGACGACCCGTCGCCGCTCGGCCGGGCCCTCGATGCCGGCTACGACCGTTTCGTCTTCCTCCGCTCCCTCCGCAGCGGGTACAAGGCAGGCACGGGGTGGGCGATCGGCGTCTCGGCGCTGGTGGCCGTCGGCGTCGTCGAGTTCGTCCGGCGGACGCGCACGCCCGGCGACCGGCGGCGCGGCCGCGCCGTTGCCGTCGGGCTCGCCACCGCGACGGTGGCCGGCGCGGCGTCGTTCCAGTTCTGGACCGGCGACCTCTACTCGCGAACCGACCGCGTGAAGTCGGTCCCGGCGTACTGGACCGATGCCCTGTCGTGGCTCGACGAGCAGGAGGCGGTGGGCCGCGCCTTCGTCCTTCCCGGAGCCAACCGGGCCCGCTACCGGTGGGGCTATGTCGGCGACGACATCTTCGACGCCCTCCTCGACCGACCCCACGTCGTCCAGTCGTCGATCTCGACAGCCGACGCGGTCGCCGCGGACCTGGTCGCGTCGCTGGAGCGGCATGCGTCCGGAACGGCGTACGAGCCGGGCGTCGTCGGGCCGATCGCCCGGCGGCTCGGCATCCGCTGGATCGTGCTGCGCAACGACCTCGACTGGCAGCGGCTCGACGTCGCCCGGCCGGCCGACTTCGCCGACCTCCGGAACGATCCGGATCTCTCGCTCATCGAGGCGTTCGGGCAGCCCGGGCAGAACGTGGTGGCGGCGGGCGGGAACGCGGCGCTCACGGGGGAGTCGCGTCTCCCTCCCGTCGAGATCTACGCGGTGCGCGGCGCCCGTGCACCGACACGAGTCGTGGAGCGGATGCCGCCGTCGCTGCTCGCCGGCGGGGGCGACGGATGGGCGCCGCTGGCGACGGCCGGTCGCCTGGAAGCGGGTGCCCCCGTCCGGTACACGGGGCGGCTCGACGCCGAGGAGATCGGCGTCCATCTCGCCCAGGGGGCGCCGCTCGTCGTCACCGACACCAACCGCCGCCGGGTCACGCACGTGACGAGTACGCGCACGTACCGGTCCCACACGCTCGCCGCCGGGGAGCGCACGGATCGAGCGCCCGTCGCGCTCTTCGAGCGTCCGGGGACGGAGTCGGTGGCGACCTACGGCGATGCCCGCCGCATCACCGCCTCGTCGTACGGCGAGGGGTTCGAGGTCCTTCCCACGTGGCGTCGACCGGCGGCGGCCTTCGACGACGATCCGGCCACCGCCTGGGAGGTGAGCGGGCTGACGGACGCCGTCGGCGAGTGGCTTCGCGTCGACTTCCGCCGGCCGGTCGAGGTGTCGGAGGTGACGCTCGAACCTTCGCCGGGACGCCGCCCCGGCCGGTTCGTCTCGCAGGCCCGGCTCCGGTTCTCCGACGGGTCGTCGGTCCCCGTGGCGCTGGGCGCGACGACGCGGACCGTCCGCTTCCATCCCAGAGCGACGACCGAGCTCGAGATCGAGATCGAGGCCGTGTCCGGCCGCGGCAGCAATGGGGTCGGATTCGCCGAGGTCACGCTTCCCGGGCTCGACCTGCGGGAGCGGATCAGGGTGGTCGACGACGTCCATCGTCTCGCCGAGCGCGACCGGCCGCTTCGCGTGGCCCTCGAGCGAGGGGCGGTGTCGTACGACTTCCACCGTGTCCGGGGTGACGGGCCGCAGGACGAGGAACGAGGGCTCCGCCGGTCGTTCGAGACCAGTGGGACGAGGCGGTGGTCGGTCGCGGGGGCGCTGCGCCTGACCGCGACGACGCCGGATCGCACGGTCGACGCCGTCCTCGGCGGTCGCGTCGGTGCCTACGGGTCGTCTCGCCACCTCGGTGATCTCGGGAACCGGGGCGGCCTCGCCGTCGACGGCGACGTTGGTACCGGCTGGCAGGCGCCGGCGACGGCGGGCGAAACCCTCACCGTCCGGTTCCCCGATCGCCCCGTCGGCTCGATCGACCTCTACACCGTGGTCGACCTCCGCAGCGAGCGCCGGTGGTCGCGAGTCACGGACGTGAGGATCTGGGGTGACGGTGGAACGGCACAGCAGCGCGCCGTGCTTGACTCGCGCGCTCCCTGCCGCCCGGTGGCCGGCCTTCCCGACGCCTGCGTGCAGCGCCACCGCATCGCCACTTCGATCCCGTCGACGTCCACCCTGACGGTCGAGCTCGTGGGGCTCGACCGAGCGCCCGGTCCGTTCGGGTCGCGCCCCGTCATGGTCACCGAGGTCGCGGTGGGCGGGCTGCGGCCGCCGCAGTTCCTCGGTGGGCGCGCCCGCCCGCCTGCCGGGTGCACCGACCTGTTCCAGGTCGACGGCCGCGACGTCCCCGTTCGCATGCAGGGCGGTTCCGCCCGCCTGCTGCGAGACCTCCTCGACGGTCGGAGCGTCGCCTTCCGCGGGTGCGACACCGTCCGGCTGGGCGCCGGCAACCACCGGCTCGACTCACTCGTGGACGCCGACGGCGCCCTCGACCGCGTCCGCCTGTCGGCCGGTGAGGCCGCCCGCCCCGACCCTCGACGCCTCGTTGGGTCGTCGCAGGTCGTCGAGCAGAGTCCGACCCGGCTTCGCGTGCAGGTCAATGCCCCTCAGGCCGGGTTCCTCGTCGCGGGGCCGTCGTACGACGAGGGCTGGAGAGCGACGATCGCCAGCGGGCCGCTCGACGGCCGCGACCTCGGCCCGCCCGACGCCCTCGACACCCTCAGCGGATGGGAGTTGCCGGCCGGGACCTACGAGGTCGTCGTGTCGTACGCGCCGCAGCGGCGCTACGAGGCGGCCCTTGCCGTGACCGCCGCCGCGGTCGCCGCCTGCCTCATCCTGGTGGTGCGGAGGCGACGGTCGTGAGCGCCGGTCGTGTCTCGTCGCTTGCTTGGGTGCTCCTTCTCGGCGCCGCCGGCTGGCTCGTCGCCGGCGTGGTGGGCGCCCTCGTGGCCGCCGCCGCGGCCGTCGTGGGGTGGCGCCGCGCGGCCGCCGTCCTCGCGGCCGCCGTGGTGGCCGTGGCGCTGGCCGCCGTCCTGACGTTGGTCGAGGCCGACCTCTCCTTCGGCGACGCGGCGGTGCGGGGA
>DATLFW010000153.1:0-3142 GCA_035540775.1 Acidimicrobiia bacterium | reverse complement strand
CCGGCGCGGGGATGGCGGTAGGCCTTCGACTCCACCCGTCCTTGATGGCGGCGGTACGCCCGCAAGCGTGACGCCGTGGCGGTCGCCCGCCGCCATCAAGGACGGGTGGAGTCGAAGGCCTACCGCCATCCCCGCGCCGGTGGCTGGTCGGCCCGCACCTACGACGGCGTCCCCGGCATCGCCCGTGTTGCCACGGGCATTCGCTACCTCGTCACCATGAACATCCCGGCCGACCCCCGCCGCCTGACCGCCTACCCCGTCACGCACGCCTACCCGGGGCTGAAGACGGCCCCGGTCATCCGCTTCGACACCTGGCAGGAGGAGTTGTTCGGCATGGCGGCGCACGAGGCGCGCCACGTCGACCAGTTCCGCTACGGCTGGAAGCGCTCCGAGATCGACGCCGAGCAGTGGGCGCTGCTTCGGCTCGAGGAGCGCCGGGCGATGGCGGCGAGATCAGTCGGCGACGACGATGCGGTGGTCGACGAGCTGACCCTCTTCGAACTCGAGGAGGCCGAAGGTGTGGTTCGGCTGGGGCCGCCGGTCGGTGGGTGACCCCGGGTTGAACAGCCACTGACCGTCCTCGCCCGGCGCATCCCACGGGATGTGGCTGTGGCCGAAGACGACGACGTCGGCGTCGGGGAACCAGCGCCGCATCCTGGCCTCCCGCCCCTTTGCGGACCCGGAGTCGTGCACCATCCCCACCTTCACGCCGGCCAGCGTCACCTCCAGCCGCTCCGGCAGCCGGCCGACCAGGCCGTCGTCGTTGTTGCCGAGGACGGCGTGGACGGGGGCCGACTCGGCCAGCGCGTCGAGCACGTCGGCGTCGAGCACGTCACCGGCGTGGAGGACGACGTCGGCGTCGGCCAAGGCCTCCACGACCGGGCCGGGCAGCCGGCGCCGCCCGCCCGTGCGGATGTGCGTGTCGGACAGCACCACGGCCCGCACTCGGCGCCGACCATCGCCGCTCATTCTTGGCCTCCGGAACCGCGCATGTCCCTGCACAAAGGGCCAAGAACGACGCGCGAACTGAGGGTCATGCGGTGGGGGTGGGGGCGGGGGTGCCGGCGCCGGTGCCCTTGGTGAGGAGGACACCGCCGTCGGGCGCCGCGTCCGCCACCACCGTGTCGCCCTCCCGGAACTCCCCTTCCAGCAGCTTCAGTGCCAGCGGGTCGGCGATTTCGCGCTGCAGCACCCGCTTCAGCGGCCGGGCCCCGAAGTCGGGATCCCACCCGGCCCGCGCCAGGTGCGCCTGGGCGGCGTCGGTGAGTTCCAGCCGCAGGCCCCGGTCGGCCAGACGATCGGCGAGGTGGTGCACCTGGATCTCCACGATCTGGGCGATGTGCTCCTCGCTCAGCCGATGGAACACGACGATCTCGTCGATCCGGTTGAGGAACTCGGGCTTGAAGTGCGCCCGCACCGCCGCCATGACCTGCTCCTCGCCACCGCCGCTCCCCAAGTTCGACGTCATGATCACGACGGCATTCGAGAAGTCGACGGTTCGCCCCTGACCGTCGGTGAGACGGCCGTCGTCCAGGACCTGCAGCAGGGCGTTGAACACGTCGGGGTGTGCCTTCTCGACCTCGTCGAGCAGCACCACCGAGTAGGGGCGGCGCCGCACCGCCTCGGTGAGCTGCCCGCCCTCCTCGTACCCGACGTACCCGGGCGGCGCACCGACGAGCCGCGACACGGCGTGCTTCTCCATGTACTCCGACATGTCGATGCGCACCATCGCCCGCTCGTCGTCGAAGAGGAACTCGGCGAGGGTGCGCGCCAGCTCCGTCTTGCCGACGCCCGTCGGGCCGAGGAACAGGAACGTGCCAATCGGTCGGTGCGGGTCCGACAGCCCGGCCCGCGACCGGCGGATGGCATTGGCGACGGCCTCGACGGCCTGGCTCTGTCCCACGACGCGCTGGTGGAGGACGTCCTCCATCTTCACCAGCTTCTGGATCTCGCCCTCCAAGAGGCGCGACACGGGGACGCCCGTCCAGCGGGCGACGACCTCGGCGACGTCCTCGGCGTCGACCTCCTCCTTCAGCATCTTCTGGGTCGACTGCATCTCGGCCAGTTCCGCCGTCTTGGCCTCGATCTCCCGCTCCAGTTCGGGGATCCGGCCGTAACGCAGCTGCGCCGCCTCCTCGAGGCGGCCTTCCCGCTCCGACCGCTCGGCCTCCGTGCGCGCCTCCTCCAGCCGCTCCTTCAGTTCGCGGATCTCGGTGATGGCGGCACGTTCGCCCTCCCAGTGGGCGACCATCGCCGCCCGCTGCTCGGCGAGTTCCGCCAGCTCGCTCTCCAGGGCGGCCAACCGCTCTCGGCTCGCCTCGTCGGTCTCCTTGGCCAGCGCTGCCTTCTCGATCTCGAGCTGGCGGATCCGTCGCTCGACGACGTCGATCTCGACGGGCATCGAGTCGATCTCGATGCGCAGCCGGGCGGCCGCCTCGTCGACGAGGTCGATCGCCTTGTCGGGGAGGAACCGCCCCGTCACGTAGCGGTCGGAGAGCGTGGCGGCGGCCACCAGCGCGGAGTCCTGGATGCGGACGCCGTGGTGGACCTCGTAGCGCTCCTTCAGCCCCCGCAGGATGGCGATGGTGTCCTCGGCCGACGGCTCGCCGACGAACACCTGCTGGAACCGCCGCTCGAGCGCCGGGTCCTTCTCGACGTACTTGCGGAACTCGTCGAGGGTGGTGGCACCGACCATCCGCAGCTCGCCCCGCGCAAGCATCGGTTTGATCATGTTGCCGGCGTCGACCGCGCCTTCGGCCCCGCCGGCGCCGACGATCGTGTGCATCTCGTCGACGAAGGTGATGATCTCGCCCTCGCTGTCGGCGATCTCCTTCAGGACGGCCTTCAGCCGCTCCTCGAACTCGCCCCGGTACTTCGACCCGGCGACCATGGCCCCGATGTCGAGAGCCAGGAGACGCTTGTCGCGCAGGCTCTCGGGGACGTCGCCCTCGACGATCCGCCGCGCGAGGCCCTCGACGATGGCGGTCTTGCCGACGCCGGGCTCGCCGATGAGGACGGGGTTGTTCTTCGTCCGGCGGCTGAGCACCTCGACGGTGGTCTCGATGACCTCGGCACGCCCGATGACGGGGTCGAGCTTGCCTTCCCGGGCGAGCGCGAGCAGGACGTGCTCGTCGCCTACGAG
>DATLFW010000152.1:0-4340 GCA_035540775.1 Acidimicrobiia bacterium | reverse complement strand
GTTCGAGCCCGAACGCGATGTAGGCCCGCCCGATCGCCCGCAGGGCGTCGAGCGGATCGTCGAGGCCCTCCATGGCGGCGTCGATGCGGCGGGCGAGGCGGGCGAACTGCCGCTCGCATACCGCGAAGATCATCTCGTCGCGATCGGCGAAGTGGAGGTACAGAGCGGCCGGGGTGCAGCCGACCTCCTTGGCGACCGATCGCACCGACACGGTCCGCTCGTCGCCCGACCGCACCAGGAGGCCGGTGGCGGCGTCGAGGATCTGCTCGCGGAGTCGCTCGCCCTCCCCCGGCCGGGCGCGCGGCCGCCTCGGGGGAGCGCCGTCGGGAGTCGTCCTCGTGGCGTTCGCCGGCATCAGGGGGTCAGGGTACCGGCAGGTTCGAGCGTCTCGTCCGGAGGGGGCGGTGGCGGCATCGTCGGCTCGTCGTCGAGCTCACGCTCGGTCAGGCCGTAGCGGTCGTAGAGCCGCCGGAGCGGCGCCGGTGCCCACCAGTTCGCCCGGCCGGCGAGGCGCATGAAGGCGGGGACGAGGGTCGCCCGCACCAGCGTGGCGTCGACGATCACCGCCATGGCGAGGCCGAGCCCGAACAGCTTGATGAAGGTGATCTCCGACACCAGCTGGGCGATGAAGACGATGGCGATCAGACTCGCGGCCGCCGTCACGATTCGCCCGGTGCGCTCGAGGCCCGCTGCCACCGCCGCCTCGTTGTCGCCCGTCCGGTCGTACTCCTCCTTGATGCGGCTGAGAAGGAACACCTCGTAGTCCATCGACAGCCCGAAGGCGACGCAGAACATCAGGATCGGCGTCGTCACCTCGATGTAGCCGACAGCCGTGAAGTCGAGGGCCCCGGCCAGGTTGCCGTCCTGGAACACCCACACCATGGCGCCGAAGGTGGCGGTCAGGCTGAGGATGTTGAGGACGAGCGCCTTGATCGGCACGAGGATGCTCCCCGCCATGAGGAAGAGGACGACGAAGGTCGTGACGGCGATGAGCCCGAGGGCGAGCGGCATCCGGGCGAACAGCGAGTCCTTGGCGTCGACCAGTTGGGCGGACGGCCCCGTCACCTGGACCGGGAACGGGGCGGGCTCCCCCCGAACGTCCTCGACGAGCGCCTCCCCCTCGTCGGAGATCGGCTCCACCTCGGGGACGACCGAGAGGTAGGTCGCGCCGTCCGTCGCGAAGCGAGCGGCGCTCTCGCGGGCCGACTCGGGAAGCAGCGCCTCGGGAACCTGTCGCCCGCCGACGTAGATGCCGGTGAGGGCGTCGACCCGTCCGACGCCGTCGAGGCGAGAGAGCCGGGTGGCGTAGTCGTCGATGGCGGCCGCCTCGGCGGCGGGGTCGGGCACGTCGGCCGCCACCACCGAGAGCGCCCCCGCCTCGTTGGTGTCGAAGTCGTCGCGGATGGCGTCGTGCACCTGGCGGGCGGGCGCCGAGGCAGGCATCACCCGGTCGTCGGGCAGGCCAAGCGTGATGCGGAGGAACGGCGAACCGACCAGGAGCAGGAGCGCCACGACGATCGTGGCAACGGGGATCGGCCGGCGCATCACGAACACCGCGATGCGATGCCAGAAGCCCTCGCCCATGGCTTCGGGATGGGCCCGCCGGATCGACCACTTGTCGATGCGGGTGCCGAGCATGGCGAGGACGGCCGGGAGCACGATGACGGCCGACGCCCCGGCCAGGAGCACCACTGGGATCCCGCCGTACGCGAACGACCGGAGGAAGGCGAGCGGGAAGACGAGTAGGGCCGCGAGCGATACGGCGACGGTGAGGGCGCTGTAGATCACCGTCCGCCCGGCCGTCTGGACGGTGCGGCGGACGGCGACCTCGACCGTCTTGCCGGCCGCCAGCTCCTCCCGGTACCGGGACACCACGAACAGGCTGTAGTCGATGGCCAGGCCGAGCCCCATGGCCGTCGTGATGTTGAGCGAGAAGATCGACACCTGGGTCATCGAGGCGATGATCCGCAGGACGAGGAACGTTCCGATGATGGCGAGGATCCCGACCCCGAGCGGCAGGAGGGCGGCGATCACGCCGCCGAAGATCAGCACCATGAGCACCAAGGTGATGGGGAGGGCGAGCATCTCCGCCTTGCGCAGGTCGCTTTCGATCTGGTGTCCCACCTCGTTGAAGACCTGGGCGAACCCGCCGACGCCGACGGTGAAGAGCTCGGTATCTCCGCCGTACTCCTCGGTGATCGCCTCCGCCCGCGCGTCGACCTCGTCCTCGTCACCTTCGATCCGGGCGAGCACCAGCGCTTCGGTGCCATCGCGCGACGCCAGGGGCGGCGCGTTGCCGAGCGTCCAGTAGGAGACGGCCTGGGCGACGCCCTCCTCGGCAGCGAGGCGGTTCGTCAGGGCGGTGCCGGCCGCCTGGAGGGCGGGGTCGTCGACGCGGCCCTCCCGTGCCTCGACCAGCAGGATCAGGTTCGGGTCACCGGCATTGAAGCGCTCCTCGAGGAATTCGTTCGCCTGGTACGACTCCGCCGAGGTGTCCTCGAAGCCGCCCGTGCTGAGGTGCTCGGCGACCGACCCGCCGACGGCCCCGGCCACGATGAAGCCCACCAGCGCGCCCCACACGACGTAGCGGCGCCGCCGGACCAGAAACTCACCGAGTGCTGCGAGCATCCCAACCCCCTCTGTCGAGCGGTGCACCGAACTGAACGGTGTTCACCTCGCCGGGGAACCTAGCGACGGTCACCGGGGCGCTCAATGCGTTCGTGACGGAATTCACCCGGCGGGCAGGATGGCGGCGTGACGGGATGGGAAGTGCTGGCGGCGACGCTCGTGATGGCGATCGGCGGTGCCCTGCAGGCGTCGATCGGGTTCGGGTCGCTGCTCGTCGCTGCCCCCGTCGTCGCCCTCATCGACATCGACCTGGTACCGGCGCCGACGGCCGTGGCGGGCACCGCGCTCGTATTGCTGATCGCGTACCGGGAGCGCCGAGGCGTCGACCGCCAGGGCATCGGATGGGTGCTGGCCGGGCGGGTGCCAGGAACGCTCGTCGGCGGTGCCGCCGTCGGCCTCCTCCCCGAGACCGGCCTTCAAATCGTCTTCGGCGTCCTCCTGCTCGTCGCCGTGGGGATCTCGGCTCGGACGACGCATCTCGAACGGACCCCGGCCGTCCTGGCCTCGGCGGGGCTGCTGTCGGGCGTGATGGGCACGGCGACGTCGGTCGGCGGGCCGCCGATCGCCCTCGTCTACCAGCGTGAGGAGGGGCCGGTCATCCGGGGGACGCTGAGCGCCATCTTCGTCGTGGGCAGCATCCTCACGCTGGTCACATTGGCCGCCGTGGGCGAACTGGGCGCCGACGAGTGGGTGGCCGGGCTCGTGATGACCCCCGGCATCGTCCTCGGTTTCCTGGTGTCGCGCTGGACGATCCCCCACGTCGACGGCCGGGCGCTCCGCCCCGCCGTGCTCGGCGTGTCGGGCGCCGCCGCCCTCGTCGTGCTCGTCGAAGCCCTCGTGTAGCGGCAGCCGCTGGCACCGCCGATCCGTATGACGACGGATCATGGAACTGCTTCCGCCCGTGGGGTGGGCCGACGTGGCGACGAAGCACGTCAGTCGGTCTCCCAGACGAGGACCTCGGCGCCCGACGCCTCGCCCGCGGTGAGGGTCGGGGATCCGGCCGCCACGAGCCGGGCGGCGTCGCCCTCGGCAAGGGTTCCCGCCCCTTCGAGGTCGGCGGAGCCGGCGGCGACGTAGACGTGCGCGAAGCGGGCGTCGGGAACCTTCACCGTCTCCCCCGGCGAGAGCCGCCCTGCCCAGAGAGCGGCGCCGCGCTGACGGATGGAAATGGCGGCGTCGTGGCCACGCCCGGAGGCGACGGGCACCAGCCCACCCCGGTCGAGCTCGTCGTTGAGGTCGAGCTGCTCGTACCCGGGGTCGACCGACTCGGTGTCGGGCAGCACCCACATCTGCACGAAGTGGACGTCCTGGGAGGCACGGGGATTCATCTCGGAGTGCCAGATGCCGGTGCCCGCACTCATCCGCTGGGCGAGGCCCGGATAGATGACGCCCCGGTTGTCGAGCGTGTCCTTGTGCTCCAGCTCGCCGTCGAGCACCCACGTCACGATCTCCATGTCGCGGTGCGGGTGCGTGGTGAAGCCCGTGCCCGCTCGCACCACGTCGTCGTTGTGGACGAGCAGGAGACCGTGGTGGGTGTTCGCGGGGTCGTAGTGCCGGCCGAAGCTGAAGCTGTGACGCGAGTCGAGCCACCCGAGCCGGGTGTGGAAGCGCTCGTCGCTGCGGACGACGGTGATGGTGTCGGTGTCGCTCATCGTGACCGATGAAACCCGCGCCAGCCCTCCGTATTCCGCTCGGAGGGGCGGGGTCGGGGC
>DATLFW010000151.1:0-2041 GCA_035540775.1 Acidimicrobiia bacterium | reverse complement strand
AGGGAGAACGGCCCCGGTGCACCGGGCGGCGGGGTCGGAAGGTCCCGTCCCGCCGCCACGGCGCCGAGGAACGACGCGATCCACTCGTTGCGCTCGGCTCCCTGCCAGACGAGCAGCGCGAGCCGGCCGCCGTCCGCCATTCCCCGCCCGATGTTGCCGAAGGCGGCGACGGGATCGGCGAAGAACATCGCCCCCGTCCGGCTGATCACGACGTCGAAGGCGCCCGGCTCGAACGGATGCACCTGAGCGTCGCCCTGCACGAACTCCACGTTCGTCAGGCCTTCGGCGATCGCCCTCGATCGGGCCACCGCCAGCATCTCGCGCGACAGGTCGATGCCGACCGCTGACCCTCCCGTCGCCGCCTGCGCAGCCCGGCGTGTCGTCTGCCCCGACCCGCATCCGACGTCGAGGACCCGCTCGCCGGTGGCGATCGCGGCTGCTCCCATCAGCGCCTCGGTGTGAGGCGTCACCGACCGGTCGAAGTGGTCGGCGTAGCGTGCCCAGTAGGCCCCGTCCGGCCCGTCCCACGCGGCCAGCGCCCCCTCGTTTCCGGGGTCCACCCTCACGGCGCCGTGCGTGTCGCTGCTGGCCATCGTCTCCATCCTGCTCCCCCAGTTCGCCACCGGTTTCCGCTACCCTCCCCTTGGGAGGAATCACTATCTCCGTCATACTCCCATCGGGAGGATCATGTCAACCACTCTCACGACCACCTCGTACGCGATCCTCGGGCTTCTCGCCGTGAAGCCGTGGACGACCTACGAGCTGACGCAGCAGATGGACCGCAGCCTCGGGCGCATCTGGCCGCGGGCGCAGAGCAAGCTCTACGAGGAACCCAAGAAGCTCGTGGCGCTCGGGCTCGCCCGGGCCACCGAGGAGCGGGTGGGCAAGCGGCCCCGAACCCGCTACGCGATCACTCCGAAGGGCCGGCGAGCGCTCGCTCGCTGGCTCGCGGAGCCGAGCCAACCGCCGTCACTCGAGGCGGAGCACCTCGTGAAGATGTTCTTCGCCGAACACGGCACGAAGGCCGATGCGCTCGCCACCCTCGCCGCCGCCCGTGCGTGGGCGGCCGAGCGGCACGCCGGGAGCCTCGCAGCGGGCGAGGCGTACCTGGCTGGAGCGGCGCCCTTCCAGCAGCGGGCGGCCCAGACGATGCTGGTCGGCACCTTCCTCAGCGACCTCTACGCCCTCGTCGCGGAGTGGGCGGACTGGGCGAGCGAGCAGGTGGAGCGCTGGCCCGACGATCCCACGCAGGCCCTCCCCCACCGGGCCGACTTCGAAGCCGTCGTCGAGCGAGCCCGGCGTCAGGCCGAAACGCTCGGAGCCGACGGCGAGGTGGACACCGGCGAACTTGGTCGCTGATTCGGCGAATCGTCGCGGCCGAAGGGCCAAGAACGGGGGCGCCACCGTCACACCGGGGTGGCACACTGCCTCGTATGGGAACGACGACAGCGACGAAGCCGACGGCAACGGTCGTGCTCGACTTCTACGGCACCCTCGCCGAGGCCACCGAGGTCGGGCCGACCTTCGACGACGTGCTCATCGACCTCGGCTACACCCCCCAGGGCCGACAGTCCTGGGAGCTCCTCGCCACCGAGGCCGCCGAGCACGCCGAGCACTCCACCAGCCGGGAGGCGTACGTCGCCTGGGAGCACGCTCGCCTTCGGCAGTTCGCCGAGCAGGCCGGCGTCCCCGCCTCGGCGTCGGCGTCCGTCGCCGATGCGCTCATCGAGACGTCGAAGGCGTACCGGCTTCGGCTCTACGACGAGACGATCGAGGTTCTCGACGCCCTGACCGATCGCGGCGTCCGGCTCGCCCTCTGCTCCAACTGGGACTGGGACCTGCCCGACCACCTCACCGAGCTCGGACTCGACCACTACTTCACGCCGACCGTCGTCTCCGCCCGAGCGGGTGCCCGCAAGCCCCATCCGCGCATCTACACCCACCTCGTCGACGGCCTCGGCTGCATGCCGTCCCAGGTGCTCTTCGTGGGAGACACCTGGGACGCCGACGTCGAGGGCCCCCTCGCGCACGGGATGCGCGC
>DATLFW010000150.1:0-2155 GCA_035540775.1 Acidimicrobiia bacterium | reverse complement strand
CCAGGATGCTGCGGACGCGGTCCGCGGTGTCGTGGCTCACAGCGACGAGCACGTCGGCCTTCTCGACGGCCGCCCGGATCATCCGCTGGAAGAACTCGACCTTCACCCGCTCGTGGTACTCGGGGTGTTCGAAGAACGTCATGTCGTGGATCGTCACGACCCGCCGGACACCGGGATCCAGGCGCAGCGGGAGCGTGTAGTGCGGGCCGTGCCACACGTCGATGCCCAGGCGCCGGGCGAGTCGGGCCGAGCCGACCTGTTCGAACACCAGGCGCATCGCCCGACCCGACGGTACGACGGCGTGCACCCGCGCCGTCGGGGCGATGTCGCGCCACCGGGCCCGGTCGCCGCTTCGAGCCAGAAGTTCGAGGCGCACCTCTGCGCCGGCGGCAAGCGCGCGGGTCAGGTTGATGATGTAGACGCCGGCACCGACGGGTTGGTCGGGAACGGCAGAGACGTCGAGGAGGACCCGCACGCGGGCAGTCTAAGAAACGCCCGCACGGCGCCCGTGGTCCGCCTCGGCGGCGGCCCGGTACGCGGCGCGGTGCGCTTCGACGCTGTCGGCCCAGGTGAACTCCGCCGCCCGCGCCGGTCCGGCTTCCGCCAGCCGTGCTCGCAGGTCGTCGTTGTCGAGGAGGCCGTCGACGGCCGCCGCCAGATGGTCGGCTCGGCCTGGAGGGACGAGGATGCCGGCGTCGCCGACCACCTCGGGGAGGCTCGTCGTGGCCGAGGTCACGACGGGGCAGCCCCGGGCCATCGCCTCCAGCGCCGGGAGGCCGAAACCCTCGTAGTGCGACGGGTAGACGAGCGCGTCGGCGGAGCGGTACAGGGCGTCGAGGTCGGCGTCGCTCACATGGCCGAGATGCACGACGCCCGGCGCGGACAGGTCGGGCGCCTTCCCCCAACCGCGGGCGCCGACGACGACCAGGCGGAGGTCGCGGTGCTGGCGGCGCACCTGTCGGAAGGCCTCGACGAGGGTGTCGACACCCTTCCGCGGCTCGAGGGTCCCGACGAACAGCACGTACCGCCCGTCGACGCCGAGGCGCGCCAGCGAACCAGCGAGATCGTCGTCGGAACGGACGGGGACGGGGTCCATCCCGTGGCGGGCGACGTGGACGCGGCCCGGCTCGAACCCCTCCGCGATCAGCTCGTCGGCGACGAAGCGCGACGGCACGACGACGATGTCGGCCTCGTCGCGCGTGATCCGCAGCCCCCGCTCGTGGAATCGCAGCCCGTGGACGGTGAAGTACTGCGGCAGCCGGAGGAAGGCGAGGTCGTGAACGGTGACGACCAGCGGGCGGCCGCCCGTCGGCGGCACGGCGAGGCTGGGAGCGTGCACGATGTCGACGTCGAGGTCGAGGACCGGGCGGCGCAGCCAGGCCCACGACTCGTTCCGAAACCTTCCGCGGGGAAAGCCGAGGTCGACGTGCCTGACGCCGCCTGGGAGGGTGCCGGGGCGCTCGCCAGCCGCAAACGCGGTGACGGCGATCCCGCCGCGCTGCAGTTCGCCGGCGAGGACCGAGGTGTATCGACCGATCCCGCCCGGCACCGGTTGGAGGAGCTGCCCGACGTGCAGTCCCAGCCGGAGGTCATCACCCATCCGCCGCCTCCCGGTAGAGATCGACCATCCCCGCCGCCGTCTTCTCCCAGCCGAACTCCTCGACACGATGGTGGCCCGATTCGACGAGGCGGTGGCGGAGGGTCTCGTCGGTGACGACGCGGCGCAGCGCGTCGGCCAGGGCGTCGACGAATGCAACCCCGGATTCGTCGACGAGCACTGCGGCGTCGCCGGCGACCTCCGCGACCGCCCCACCGCTCGCCGCCACCACCGGTGTGCCGGCCTGCATCGCCTCGAGGACCGGGAACCCGAACCCCTCGTACGACGACGGGTATGCGAGGAGGGCGGCGTTGCGCAAGAGCGCCGAGCGGGTGACGTCGTCGACGTGGCCGAGCAGATGCACCGCGTTGCGTGCGGCGCCGGGGAGGCCGTCGCGGGCGGCGACGACGGCGGCGGTGGCAGGACCATCCGGTCCGGCCACGACGAGCCGGATCCCCGGCACCTCGGCGGCGAGGCGACCGAAGGCGGCCACGAGTTCGGCGTGCCGCTTTCGGGGCTCGGCGCGACCGAGGGCGAGGACGAACGGGCCCGCCTCGA
>DATLFW010000149.1:0-2605 GCA_035540775.1 Acidimicrobiia bacterium | reverse complement strand
CCCCGGCCGGCAGGCCGACGTCGTGGATCACCTCGGCGAGGATGAAGGCGTCGAGCGGGGCGATCTCCGACGGCTTCAGCACGACCGTGCAGCCGGCGGCCATGGCGTAGGCGACCTTGGCGGCGATCTGGTGGAGCGGGTAGTTCCACGGCGTGATGCAGCCGACGACGCCGACCGGCTCCTTCACGACGAGGCTGTTGCCGATCTCCTCCTCGTACTTGTACGACTCCGCCAGCGCGCCGGCCGTGTTGAACGAGTTGATCGGCAGGCCGGCCTGCACCATCTGGCTCAGCCACTTCGGCATGCCCGCCTCGCGGGTGACGACGGTGGCGATCTCGTCCATGCGGGCGGCGAGGCCCTCGCCGATGCGCGTCATGAACTTGCCGCGCTCCTCCGGCGACGTCAGCGACCAGGAGTCGAAGGCGGCGCGGGCGGCCTGGACCGCCTTGTCGACGTCGTCGGCGGTGCCCTCGGGGATGCTGCCGATGACGGAGCCGTTCGTCGAGTCGAAGACCTCGATCGAGCCGGAGCCCGTCGACGGCACCCACGCGCCGTCGATGTAGACCTTGTCGTGGTTGCTCATCCGCATCCCCTCCAGAGATTCCCTGCGTTTCCACTGACACTACCGTCAGGTGGGAGCGAACCGCCCAGCCGGGTAGGGGCCCGTCCATGAGCGAGGTGGACGACAACAAGGCCGAGCTGCTCGACGACGACGTCGTCTACGAGGAGTACCCGCCGGAGCGGCCCCTGGGCGTCGACGAGCGCCTCACGCCGTCGGAGGAGCAGGTCGACGAGCCGCTCGCCCGCCGGGTGGCGCGCGAGGAGCCCGACGCCGGCGAGACCGAGGCGGAGCACCTCGGCACGCTGGTGGCGCCCGGCGGCGACGAGGGCCTCGACCTCGAGGGCGACGAGGTCGCCACCGAGGTCGGCGGCCCGGCGTGGAACGAGACCTCGGCGCTCGACCGGGAGGAGGTGCGCGCCGCCGAGGAGGAGGCGATGCACCTCACCGACCCGCCGCCGCTCGGCGACGGCGACGGCTACATCGAGGAGTAGCGGAGGCGTACCTTTTGTCCCCATGGCCGGGGGCACAGCGAGCATCCACGTCGACGCGTCGCCCGAGGCGGTCTACGACCTCCTCGCCGACATCACCCGGATGGGCGAGTGGTCGCCCGAGACCTACCGGGCCTACTGGCTCAACGGTGCCGACCACGCCCAGACCGGGGCCCGGTTCCGGGGCTGGAACCGGATGGGTCCGGTCCGCTGGTTCACCGACCCGATCATCGAGTGCGCCGAGCGGGGCCGCGAGCTCTGCTTCACCACGACGCTCTTCGGGCGCGGCCGGCTGACCACCTGGACGTTCCGCATGCACCCGGCGGCGGGCGGCGGCACCGACCTCGAGGAGTCGTGGGAGGAGCAGGGCGGCCTGCTCGGCCGGCTCCTGCCGGGCGGGCGCAAGGACCAGCTGCAGGCGGGGATGGAGCAGACCCTCCAGCGCGTGAAGGCGGCTGCGGAGCGCTCCTGAGGGCGCCGCTAGGGTCGAGGCCCTATGCCGAAGATCAAGGTCGCGAACCCGGTCGTCGAGCTCGACGGCGACGAGATGACGCGCATCATCTGGGCGTTCATCAAGGACAAGCTGATCCTGCCCTACCTCGACGTCGAGCTCCTCTACTACGACCTCGGCATCGAGAAGCGCGACGAGACCGACGACCAGATCACCGTCGATGCCGCCAACGCCATCAAGCAGCACGGCGTCGGCGTGAAGTGCGCCACGATCACGCCTGACGAGCAGCGGGTCGAGGAGTTCGGCCTGAAGAAGATGTGGAAGTCGCCGAACGGCACGATCCGCAACATCCTCGGGGGCGTCGTCTTCCGGGAGCCGATCATCTGCTCGAACATCCCCCGGCTCGTGCCGGGCTGGACGAAGCCGATCGTCATCGGCCGTCACGCCCACGGCGACCAGTACAAGGCCAGCGACTTCGTGGTGCCCGGCCCCGGCAGGGTGACGATCACCTACACCCCCGACGGCGGCGGCTCGCCGATCGAGATGGAGGTGGCGAAGTTCACCGGCGGCGGCATCGCCATGGGGATGTACAACTACGACGACTCGATCCGCGACTTCGCCCGGGCGTCGTTCCGGTACGGCCTCGACCGCGGCTACCCCGTCTACCTCTCGACGAAGAACACGATCCTCAAGGCCTACGACGGCCGCTTCAAGGACCTGTTCCAGGAGGTCTTCGACGCCGAGTTCGCCGACCAGTTCTCCGCCGCCGGCATCACCTACGAGCACCGCCTCATCGACGACATGGTCGCCCAGGCCATGAAGTGGGAGGGCGGCTACGTGTGGGCGTGCAAGAACTACGACGGCGACGTGCAGTCCGACACGGTGGCCCAGGGCTTCGGCTCGCTCGGCCTGATGACCTCTGTGCTGATGACGCCGGACGGGAAGACCGTCGAGGCCGAGGCTGCTCACGGCACCGTCACGCGCCACTTCCGCCAGCACCAGCAGGGCAAGCCCACGTCGACGAACCCGATCGCCTCCATCTTCGCGTGGACGCGCGGGCTGGCCGCCCGCGGACGGATGGACGACACGCCCGACGTCTCGGCG
>DATLFW010000148.1:0-2804 GCA_035540775.1 Acidimicrobiia bacterium | reverse complement strand
GACAGGCCTTCGCCTCCTGCACGCCGCCGGCGAGGAACGGCCACCCGCCCCAGAAGAACAGGACCGAGCCGAGCGCGGGCCCAACCCACTCCATGCCGTAGAAGTCGAGGCTGTAGCCGAACCAGTCCATCACCATGTGGCTGGTCACGACGATGGGAAGCGTCAGGAGAAGGCTCCACCAGAAGCGCCTGCGGAAGATCGCGATGTGGCTGCCGTGGCCTCCTGCGCCATGTCCATCGTGGCGCGCACCGTCGTGAGTGCCGTGGCCTGCCGGGTGATGGTCCTCATGGCCGCCTGCACGGTGCGCAACGTGGGAGGCGCCGTCGTCCTCCCCGTACCGAGCCTCGGCGTCCGCCGCACCGAGGACTTGGGCTCCGAGGACTTGGGCTCCGTGGCCGTTGTGGTGATCGTGGTCGTTCATGGTCGTGACATCAGACACCGGACGGCAACGAACCGTTCCGGGTCGTGCCCACTCGGGTGTCGAGGGCTCCCGTCGATGGGGTCGCGTGAGCATTCAGGCGGTTCGCGCGGTTGCTGGGTTGTCCAGATGTCGCAATGGGGTCGGAGCAGGCGGCATCGGTGACGCCGCGAGCACTTCCGTGCGCGTGTCCGACGGCACAGACGTCGTCCTTGCTTCTTACCCCCTGGGGGTATGAGGATCAGTCTCATGCCGAGCACCGACGAGACCTCATCTGGCGACCATGGAACGGCCGGCCCGGTCAAGCAGCTCGCCTTCGTCGTCTACCCGGGGCTCACACCCCTCGACATCATCGGCCCGCTGCAGGTGCTCTCTGCCGTTCCTCGCATCGACCCGTCGTTCGAGGTCGTGGTCGCCGGCGAGGCCCTCGACGTCCTCCCGACCGACGCCGTCGTGAAGCTGGCCCCCAGCCACACGTTCGACGACGTGCCTGACCCCTTCGGGATCGTCGTCCCGGGCGGCGAGGGTCCGACCCTCGATGCCGCCGGGAACCGGCGCCTCCTCGATTACGTCCGCGCGAGCGCCGTGACGGCCGAATTCGTGATGTCGGTGTGCACCGGCGCCATCATCCTGGCGGCCGCCGGCTTGCTCCGTGGCCGCAACGCCACGACGCATTGGGCGTACGCCGACCTCGTGGAAGGCCTTGGCGCCACCTACGTCCGTCAGCGGTGGGTCGAGGAAGGCAAGATCCTCACGACCGCCGGCGTGTCTGCAGGGATCGACGGGGCGCTGCACATCGCTTCCCGTCTCGTCGGCGTGGACATGGCACGGGTCATCCAGCTCGGGATCGAGTACGACCCGGAGCCGCCGTTCGGACCGATCGACTGGGCTCCGGACACGCTCGACGCGCTCCGGCCGCTGTGGCGCGGAACGTGGGAGGAGGAAGTCGCAAAGCGCCCCTACCTCGACGGGAGACCCGCTCGCTCGTGATCGACCGATCTCGGACGTCCGTTCAGAGCCCTGTCGGGCCGGGATCACGCCCGCCGGTTCTCAGGGGCGGAAGGCATGAGCGAGCGTGCGGGCGAGTTCCGGGTCATCGATGGAGCGTGGGCCCCTTCGCCCGACGCCGCTGCATTCTGGGCAGCAGGAGGCCCGTCGGGCGGGCGCAGCGCTGCCCAGAACGAGGTGCGCCACATGTGGCCTTCTCATGCGCTGGCGCCGCCACGTGTCGAACCACAGTCAGGAGCCGAGGCGTAACCGTCGGCGAGCACGAGAGGTCGACTGTCTGTGCTTCAGCCCGGCGACCGGATGCTGGTGAGGTGCGATGGTGGACCGTCGGCGTCGCGACTCGTGAAGTTCCCTCCTCCTCTGGAGATCCCGGAGAAGTCCGGGCTCTACGTCCTCGTGGACGACGGTCCTGTAGAGGACTGGTTCTACGTGTTCGTGCCGCGCCGATGATCCTCGGCGGAGCTCCGGACCGAGTCCTGGCTGGCGTCGTCGTCCACTACTGGCCGTCCCAGCCCGTGAGACGCCCACGCGCGCCTCTGACCGGCGGAAGCGCGGCATGGGATTCGAAGGCCGTACGTGTGACCGCCGGTCTGAGTAGAGGTCCAGATCGCGCGCCTGGCCTGCGACGACGGCACGTTCGCGAGGAGCCTGCCATCGTCACCTCCGGGGTACCACCGCCCCGTGGCCGATCCGATCCGGGTGGTGGTCGTCGACGACAGCGACGACCTCCGCCAGACCCTGCGGGCCCAGCTCGCCGCCGACGACCGCTTCGACCTCGTGGGGGAGGCGGCCGACGGGTCGTCGGCCGTCGACGTGGTCGACGCGACCCGGCCCGACGTGCTCCTGCTCGACGTCTCGATGCCCCACGTCGACGGCGTGACGGCGTTGCACGAGCTCCACCGCCGCCAGCCCGGGCTGGCCGTCGTCGTCTACGCCGCTGACACGCGCCGGCTCGCCGTCGGCGAGGGGATCGCCGCAGTGGTGCGAAAGGGCACGCCGATCGGCGAGGTGCTCGACGTCCTGGCCGCCGCCGCTCAGTAGCGCCCGGCGGGGAGGAGGTTGAGGCCGGCGACCCGAGCCCGCCGGCCGACGGTGACCCGGAGGAGGAACCAGCCGCCGGCGCAGTCCACGGCGACGTCGACCACGTGCCCGGCCCGGACCGGTGTCGTCCGCAGTTGCCGCCACGACCGCGCCTCGCCGCCGGCGTGCGCCGTCGCCGCCTGCCACCCGGCCTCGATGTGCCGCTGGCGCATCGAGAAGGCGAGGGCCAGCCCGAAGCGGCTGCGGACCGACGCGGTGTCGCCCGCCAGCAGGTCGCGGGCGACTTCGGCGGCGATGGCCTCGGCCTCGAGGGCCTCCATCGTCAGGAGCCGAGGAC
>DATLFW010000147.1:0-3188 GCA_035540775.1 Acidimicrobiia bacterium | reverse complement strand
GGGAGTGGAGCGACCGGACGAGGAAGGCGGCGACGGGCAGTCCGACGGCGGTGACGAGCCCGCCCGCGAGCCACTGCTCGTGGGCGAGGAGGAGCGGCCCGGAGACGGCACCGGCGAGCGTCAGGGCGACGGCAAGGGGGGCGACGACGAGGGCGATCACCCCGGGAAGGCGCAGCGGCGAGCGCCGCTCGTCGCCGTACGCCGCACCGTTGACGAGAAAGGCGGCCGTCTCGGGGAGCACGGCGAGGCCGCCGGCGAGCAGCGTCACGGCGACGGCCGCCGCCGTCTCTGCCGCGGTGGCAGCGGGCGCCGCCGCCACGGCCGCACCCAGAAATCCAGGCGCCACGAGGCGAGCGGCGGTGAGTCCGAGCGGTCGAGGAGCGAGGAGCCCGACGAGCACGCCCGCCCACGACGCCCAGGCGACGACGGCGGCGAGCGTCTGGGCGGCAGGCGGCCACGGTGCCAAGGCGGCCTCGGCGGCAGGGCCGGCGGCGAGGGGAAGGGCGAGCCACACGACCCGGAATACCCACGACAACGTTGCATGCTCCGTTCGGAGGGCGGGAAAAGGGCGTCCGTATACTACGGACGCACTCTGCGGCGGGGTCGGAGCGGAGGGACGCACGTTGGCTGAGGTTCGCCTGGTCGATCTCGAGATCATCAAGCGCTTCAGCCTCGCTGTCCGGGCCGAGTACGCCGACGCCGACGAGCTCCTCGAGGCGCTCGAGGCCAGCCGCCGCACCGTCGAACGGGCGGCGCGCTCGACCACTGGCAGTTCCGCCAGTCGGCGAGGCGGCAGCACCCGCAAGGCCACGACGAGCCGGTCGTCGTCGGGCCGGGCGAAGGCCACGACGAAGCGCAAGACGACGGCCAAGCGAACGCCGAGGCGCTCGACGTGACCGACGCCGCCCGTCGTCGATCGCTCACGGCCGGGGCTGCCACGGCCATGGGCAGCCTGCCGCACAGGGACCCCCTCGAAGCGGCGCGCCTGGCGCTTGCTGCCACGCCCCGCCTTCCCGCCAGCCCGCAGCTTCCGAACCGCAGCGCGCACGAGGGAATGCTCGTGCAGTGGCTGCGAGCGCTTCCCGAGGTCGTGGTGGCACCCGACGGCGCCGGCTTCGAACTCGACGGCGACCGCATCGGTGAGCCTTCCCCCGAACTCGATGGCGAGGCGCACGGCGGGTTCCTCGCCTTCGTCGACGAGGCCGCCGCCCAGGCCGAGCCCCCTTCGGCCGTCAAGACGCAGCTCACCGGGCCGCTCACCCTGGGGATGGCCTTGGCCGACGCCGGGATGCCGGCACCGATCGCCTTCGAGCGGGCGGCGGCGCTCGTCGAAGGGTGGGCGGAGGTCGTGACCGGGCACCTGGACCGACGCCTGTCGAACACGCAGCCCGTCGTCTTCCTCGACGAACCGGCGCTGACCGCCTGGCAGGTGGGGGAGGGGCCGATTGCCCGGGAAGAGGCGGTCGACCTGCTGTCGAGCGTGCTCGCCGGGATCGACGCCGTCGTCGGCGTTCACGTCTGCGGCGACGGCGACCGGCGGATGGCGATCGAGGCCGGGCCCGAGATCGTGGGGGTGGTCGCCGGACCCGACGTCCTTCCCGACGCCATCGCGATCGGCCGCTACCTCGACGGTGGCGGGTGGGTCGCGTGGGGCGCCGTCCCGACCGACCGTCCCGTCGGCGACCACGCCGAGCACTGGTGGAAGGCGCTGGTCGGGGTGTGGTGTGAGCTGACCGTGGCCGGGTGCGACCCGGTGCTGCTTCGGCAGCAGTCGCTCATCACCCCGGCGTGCGGGTTGGCGGGCCACGGCGAGGAGCAGGCAGCCCGCGTGCTCGACCTGGCCGTCGAGATCGGAGAGCGCGTGCGCGAGCAGGCCGTCGCCACCCGCCTCTCCGTCGGAGCCTGACCCTTCCGGCTTCGCTCTCCGGCTTGCTTTCGGACGATTTCCCACCGCCGTCGGCAGGAAATCGACCGAACGTCACGGGACGACGTCGAAGCCTTCGTCGCGGAAGTGGCCGTCGAGCGTGAAGGCGGTACGGATGCCGACCCGGCGCATGAACTCGAAGCTGGTGTGGTCGACGAGCGACACCGCCCGTCGATCGGCCTGAAACATCGCCGCCAGTGCTGCTCGGTGGAGGTCCTCGTCGACCCAGTGGACGTCCAGGGTCGGTTCCACCGTCAAGACGTACTCCCGGACCGCCTCCAACCCGCCTCGCCGTTGCAGGACGGAGATCGTCTCGACTGAGACGTGGTGGTGCGTGACGAGGATCTCGGTTTCGAGGAGTTCGTCGAATGCACCGATCGCCTCACCCCGTCGCGGATCACGTCGATCGAGCATGGCGACGACGGCCGACGTGTCGACGAGCACCGTCACGTCGTGCGCCACTCGGATTCGATGGCCTCTGCCCAGATCTCGTCGTGGTTGCCTGCGACGTCGCCGGCGCCCCCCAGGTCGAAGCGCGCCGATCGGACGGCTTCGAGGGCCCGCTGCTTGACCGCTTCCCAGTCGTCCTGGCGGACGACCTCGCGTTCGACCGCCTCCCGGATGACGGCCGCCATCGACTGGCCCGTCCTGGCGCAGCGGCGCCGGATGGCGGCCACCTGCTCGTCGGTCAGCGAGATCACGGTGCGGTGCACGGGGTGACGATATCACTTATGACGGAACTGATATCACTGCCGATGGTCGCACGGCGTCGGTAGGCTCGGCGCCGATGGCCGTTCCGCCTGCCGTGCAGACCCGCATCGACGAGCTCCGGGAGCAGATCCGCTTCCACGACTTCCGCTACTACGTGCTCGACGATCCCGAGGTCGCCGACGCCGAGTACGACGCGCTGATGCGCGAGCTCCAGGAGCTCGAGGTGGCCCATCCCGAGGCGGTCACCCCCGACTCGCCCACCCAGCGGCCCGGCGGGTGGGTCGACCAGACGACCTTCGCCCCCGTCGAGCACGTCCAGCCGATGATGTCGCTCGACAACGCCATGAACCGCGAGGAGCTGGAGGCGTGGTACGGGCGGATCAAGCGCATCGCCGACGTCGACTACCGCTTCGTGTGCGAGCCGAAGATCGACGGCGCCGCCATCTCGCTGCTGTACGAGGAGGGCCGGCTGGTGCGGGGCGCGACCCGAGGCGACGGCGTGACGGGCGAGGACGTCACCCCCAACGTCCTGACGGTCCGGGCGATCCCGCAC
>DATLFW010000146.1:0-3131 GCA_035540775.1 Acidimicrobiia bacterium | reverse complement strand
GGGACGGGTCGTCTATCGCTACTGGCCGGAAGCCCGGCGCGGCCGCGTGTGAGGCTGTCACTGCCATCTGCGAGGATTGAGACATGGCCGTCATCGACGTCGCCGGGTACGTCACCGACCTGAAAGACCACGCCGTCGACCACGGCTTCCACGTGCACGACGAGCGACACTTCGTCGAGACCTACTCGCTTCGCCAGGTCTGGGAGGTCGACCTCCACCCCGAGGAGGGCTGCGGCGGCCCCGTCGACCTCCACCTCGCCCTCGAACTCGACCCCCGGGTGATGCTCGCCTTCGAGGACGTCGTCATGACGATGCCGGAAGACGAGGACCCGCCCGACGAGTTCAGCTTCCCGCTCACCTTCACCTGGGCGGTGCCGCCGCTCTCGCAGGGGCCCGACCTGCTCATCCTCGCCACCGAGCTCGCCGGCATCGGCGGGCCCGACCTTCCCGTCGAGGTGTCCGCGATCGACAACTTCGCCGCCCCGACCGACGCCCCGGAGCGCTCGCTCACCGTCGTCGCCCGCCTCGACGTGTCGCTCACCCGCATCCTGAAGGGGGAGGAGCTCATGTGCGAGGCGTTCGACCGTTGCCTCGACGTGAGCCGCTACCTGCTCGGCAAGGTCCCCGACTGGCAGTAGCCAAGGTGAGCCGCCGGCCGGGTCAGGCGTCGGCCGCCCGGGCGATGGGGACGAGCCGGTGGTCGGGGGTGAACAGCCGCCGCCGCAGGCCGAGCGCCACGGTGACGGTCGTGGTGGCCGTCGACCCCAGCACGAGGTACATCACCACGATCTGCACGAGGACGGCGTCGACAGGATCGACGCCGGCGAGGATCAGGCCCGTCATCGCCCCGGGGAGAAAGACGATCCCTACCGCCTTGGTCGTCTCGATCTGCGGGATGAGGGCCGTGCGAAGGGCCCGGCGCATGACGGGTCGGGCCGCCTCCGACGACGGCTGACCGAGCGCGAGACGGGCCTCCACCTCGCCCCGCCGGTCGGCAAAGTCCTCCAGGATCCTCCGGGCCACCAGCACGGTGGCGTTCATCGAGTTGCCCACCATCATCCCGACGAGCGGCACGAGGGTGCGCCCCTCCAAGGGGAAGACGCCGAGGCCGAACAACACGCCGATGCTCACCACGGCGGCCGACGCGTACGACGCCAGGGCGAGGCTGCGCGCCCCTGGCACCTCCGGCGCCCGGCGCCGCACCGTCTCGGCGGCGAAGACAACCATCAGGACGACCCACGCCCACGCCAGGACGAGGGGGCGATCGGGGTCGATGACGACGGCGAGGGCGGCACCGACCAACAGCAGCTGGACGAGGGCCCGGGCCGACGACCACACGAGCGACCCTTCGAGCCCGAGGCGCCGCCACACCGAGAGGCCGATCGCCACGGCGACCAGGAGGACAGAGACCGCCACGTCGACGGCGTTGACGTCACCCTCCATGGTGCTCCCCGCTGAAGGCCGCGACCTCGGGGTCGGTGTCGCGAGCGAGGTCGACGGGCGTGCCCGAGAACCGCACCCGCCCGTCGACGAGAACGACGACGTGGTCGGCAAGCCGGCGCATCTGGTCGAGCTGGTGCGTCACCCACACGACCGGCACTCCCCCGTCGGCGAGCGAGCGCGTGAGCCGCTCCAGCGCCAGCCGGGGTCGCGCATCGAGGGCGGACGTCGGCTCGTCCATGAGGAGCACCTCCGGCTCGGTCAGGAGCGTCCGGGCGAGGCAGACGCGCTGCGCCTCGCCGCCCGAGAGGTCGCCCGCGGGCCGGTCGAGGATCACCGGGGGGAGCTCGGCGCCCTCGAGCGCCCGGCCGAACCCGCCGTCGTCGCCGTCGGGGGCAGCCACGAGCAGGTTGTCGCGAACGGTGCCGCCGAACAGCGCCGGGCGTTGGAAGACCATCCCGGCGTGACGGCGCAGCCACAGGGGATCGAGGTCGCCGAGGTCGTCGCCGCGGAACCGGACGGCCCCGGTCGTCGGCACGTCGAGGCGGTTGAGCAGCCGGAGGAGCGTCGTCTTCCCGGCGCCCGACGGGCCGACCACCACCGTGATGCCCGATTCGGGGATTGCCAGCGTGACGTCGTCGAGGATCGGGCCGTCGTCGCCCTCGACGGACACGGCGACGAGATCGAAGAGCGCCACGGCGCGATCATCGCACGGGGCCCGCAATCGTCCCGTTTCCCGGGGTGTCGTTTGCGGGAACACAACGGCAGACCTCGAAGGAGGCCCCATGGCACGCGGCAAGGAACTTCGCCCCGTGGAGCGGCGGATGGTGAAGCTCTCGGAATCCGGCGTCGACGACGTCGAGATCGCCTGGAGATTCCGGCGCAGCCCCCGATTCGTGAAGCAGGTGCGGGAGCTGGCCCAGCGGCGCCCGGAGGCACCGCCCGTTCCCGGGCCCGCGCTGCGTCCGATCGAGCGGCGCCTCCTGAAGTGGCGGGAACTGGGGCTCGACCACGAGGAGTTGGCGCCACGCTTCCGCAGGAGCGCCGACTTCCTCGCTCGGGTCGAGCACCTCGCCCGCTACAAGATGCGTCAAGGCTGACGGAGCGCCCTCGTGGACCTCGTCGTCCTCCTCGCCACCGGGCTGGCGCTGATCGCCGCCGTCGAGGCGGTCGCATGGCGCATCTCGCTGCGGCTCGAGAACGCCGCCGTCGCCGACGTCGTCTGGCCGATCGCCATCGCAGCGACGGCGTGGTGGGGTGCGCTCGTGGCCGACGGCGTCGCCGCCCGCCGGCTCGTGCTGCTCGTGCTGGTGACGGCGTGGGCCGTCCGCCTTGCCCTCCACCTGGCCATCCGGATCGCCCGTCATGGTGAGGACCGCCGCTACGCCGCCATGCGGGAGCGCCATGGCGAGGCGTTCCGGCGCGTGAGCCTCTGGACGGTCTTCGGGTTCCAGGGCCTGTTGGCATGGATGGTGTCGCTGCCGCTGATGTTCGGCATGGCGGCCGACCGGCCGAGAGCCCTCACCGCTGCCGCTGTCCTCGGCATCGTCGTGTGGGCGGTCGGCTTCGCCTTCGAGACGGTGGCCGACTGGCAGCTTGCCCGCTTCCGGCGGCGGCGGGACCGGGGCGGAGACGTCCTCCAGACCGGGGTGTGGCGGTATTCCCGGCACCCGAACTACTTCGGCGAGGTG
>DATLFW010000145.1:0-8129 GCA_035540775.1 Acidimicrobiia bacterium | reverse complement strand
CGTCAGGGCGTTGTTCGCCGCCGTCCTCGTCGTCGCCGTCGTCGGAGCGGCCGCGGCGCATGCCGACCCTGCCGGTCCCGACGTGGTGGACGTTCCCGGCGACCCCGTCGAGGACGTCCTCGGTCTCTTGTTCCCGACGTCGACGAGCACCTCCACGACGTCGTCCACGTCGTCGTCGACCACCACCTCGTCGACGACGACGACCACGACCCCGGCGCCCGAGTGTTCCCCCGACCGCCGACGGGGCGCGACCGACGTCGGCGTCACCGAACAGCGGGTGATGGTCGGCGCCGTGACCGTCGAGACGGGCCCGGCGGCGGCGTTCCTGCGTGACCAGACGCTCGCGCTCCAAGCCGTCGTTGCGCGCGCGAACGCCGCTGGCGGGGTGTGCGGGCGGACCGTCGAGCTCGACCTGCGCGACGGCGGCTGGGGATCAGCCGCCGGCTCCGACGCCCTGCGCGACCTCGAGACGTCCAGCCTGCTGCTCGCCGTCAACCCCGACTCGCAGGCGCTCCACCAGGCATCGGCGGATGGATTCTTGACCGCCGAGGCGTTCCCGGTCGTGGGCACCGACGGTCTCCTCGCCAACCAGTTCGCCGATCCCTACATCTGGCCGGTCGGGCCGTCGATGCGGTCGTTCGGCGGCGTCGCCGCCGGCGCGCAGTACGACGCCGGTCTGCGGCACCCCTCGGTGGTGTTCGAGACGTCGTTCGGGATCGGCCGCCCTGCCGCCGAGGGATACGACGCCGAGTGGGTTCGCCGGGCGGGCAGTGGTGTGCCCGGCGCATCGGCCGGCGACGGCTGCAACGAGCGGTACTGCGGGGTCAGGGCCTTCCAAGCCTCGTACGCCTCGGACATCAACCGCCTTTCGACGGCGTGCGCATCGCAACCGGCATGCGACGCCGGTCTCCTCACCCTCGACCCCCAGACGGCCCAGAGCTGGTTCCACTCCGGTGGCGGCGCCGGTGGGGCGGCAGAACCGGACGGGGGAGCGGGCGCTGCGCCGCCGCTGCTCTTCAGCCAGGAGTTCGCCGCCTCGTGCGGCTCGGCGTGCGACGGCGTGCGGTTGTGGACGGCGTTTCGCCCGCCCGTGTCTCCGTTCGACAGCGAACCGGCCGTGGCGCAGTACGTGGCGGACCTGCGCGCTGTCTCCACGACCGTCGACGTCGTCGACCAGAACGTCCAGGCGGCCTACGTCGGCGCCACCCTCGCGATCCGGGCGCTGACCCAGGCGAGTTCCATGCCGGGGGGTCTCACGAGGGCAAATGTGGCGACCGCACTCGACAGCACGTCCGGCTGGAACAGCGGCCTCACGGCGGCACCGCTCTCGTGGTCGCCCGGCGACCACGACGCCGCCGACACGCTCCACGCCTTCGACATCGTCGCCGGAAGCGGCTTCCGCTTCGTCCCGGACAGCACGCGGCCGGCGCCGTGAATCTGGAGCAAGAAAAGGCGCAACAGCGACCACTTCTTGCTCCAGATTCCGGGATTCCCTGTCGATCAGGCTCCAGCCGGTTCCTCTTCGGCCGCGACGTTGACCATCCATGGCGTCCCGAAGCGGTCGACGCACACGCCGAACTTCGGTGACCAGAATGTCTCGGCCAGCGGCATCGTGACCTCGCCGCCCTCGGCGAGAGCTGCGAACACCCGCTCGGCCTCGCTGGCGTCGTCGACGGTGAAGTTGACCGACATCCCCTTCACTGGACCGCCGTCCCCGGTCGGGTCGTCGGAGGCCATGAGGAGGTTGTCCCCGAAGGTCAGCGCGGCGTGCATGATGAGGTCGGCCTGCTCAGGCGGCACCGGCTGGTCGGGGGCCTCGGACATCGGCAGGAGCACGAGGTCGCCCCCGAAGATCTCGTGGTATCTCGTGAACGCCTCGCGGCAGGTGCCGCTGAAGAACAGGTACGGGTGCAAGGCCATCGTCTCTCCTCGGTCGGGACCGTCTCTCGCTCAAGCGTTCGACGTTTCGACGACGTCAAACTCATCGCTCGCGTGTCGACCGATGAGTTTCCGGACGCCCGGACGTCTCCATGAACAAGCGTTGCACCGTTCCCACGAGCGAGGAGGAGTCATGACCGCCATCGACCTCACAGCCGCCGCAGAGCGCCCCCCGAGGTCCCGGTGCCCGACGACGCCCCACTCCTCGATCGCATCCTCGGGTTGACCGGGCGAAATCCGCACTGGTCGCCGCAACCATGATGTTTCAATGAGCAGACCGATCACCCGGCGACCGGCGCTCGCGCCGAGCGAGCACGTGGCCCGATCCTGACCGAGGAGCACGAGTGTCCACCCGCCATTCCATGAGTCCCAACGGAAGTCTCGCCATCGAGACCGAGGCGCTCGTCAAGACGTTCGGTGACACCCGCGCCGTCGACGGCATCGATCTCGAGGTGCAACCCGGGAGCGTGTACGCCGTTCTCGGTCCCAACGGGGCGGGCAAGACGACCCTGATCAGGGTCCTTGCCACCTTGCTCCGTCCCGACGCCGGTACGGCCCGGGTCTTCGGACACGACGTCGTCCACGACGCCCCCGCAGTACGCCGAGCCGTCAGCCTCACGGGTCAGTTCGCGTCCGTCGACGAGGAACTGACGGGGCGCGAGAACCTCGTCTTGCTCGCCCGTCTCCTCGGCTTCACACGCGAGGAGGCGAAGGAGCGGGCGGCAGAACTCCTCGAAGCGTTCGGGCTCACCGACGCCGCCGACCGCCTCGTCCAGCAGTACTCGGGGGGCATGCGCCGTCGTCTCGACATCGCCGCCAGCATCGTCGTCACTCCCCAGCTGTTGTTCCTCGACGAACCGACGACCGGCCTCGATCCCCGCAGCCGCAACCAGGTGTGGGAGATCGTGCGGGCCTTCGTCGCCGGAGGCACCACGGTCTTGCTCACCACGCAGTACCTCGAAGAAGCGGACGAATTGGCCGATCGCATCGCCATCGTCGATCACGGCCGCGTGATCGCCGAGGGAACGAGCGCCGAGTTGAAGGCGCGGGTCGGTGCGGGAACCGTCCGGGTGCGACTCGCCGACCCCGCCCAGCGGGCGGCGGCCGAGCAGGTCCTTGCCTCGGCGCTCGGTGTCGCTCCCGAGTCGCGACCGGACGGGGCCGTCCTGACGGTGCCGGCGGTCGATCCCGCACGGGTCCCGATTGCGCTTGCAGAACTGCATGGCGCCGGGATCGACGTGGGCGAGTTCCGCACCGGCTCCCCGAGCCTCGACGAGGTGTTCCTCGCCCTTACCGGCCACCCGGCCGAAGTCGCGACGAAGGAGACCACAGGATGATCGTCACCCAGCCCGAACCCGCCATCTCGGCGACGGCCCTCCAAGCCGCGCTCTCGACCCGATCGCGACCGGCGGTGACGACGGGATGGGGCGCGTCGACGGCCTTCGCCTGGCGGGCGATGCTCAAGATCCGTCACGTGCCGATGCAGCTCTTCGACGTCACGGCATTCCCCATCATGTTCGTGCTGCTCTACACGTACCTGTTCGGGGGCGCACTCGCCGGATCCCCGTCCGCCTACCTCCAGGAACTCCTCCCCGGCATCCTTGTCATGACGGTTTCGTGGATCACCATGTACACGGGGCAGGCGCTGAACACCGACATCTCACGGGGGGTCTTCGACCGGTTCCGGTCGCTTCCCATCTGGCGGCCGGCGGTGCTCGTCGGCATGCTCCTGGCCGACGGAGTTCGCTACACCATGGCGGCCGTCGTGATTCTGGTCGTCGGGCTCGCGCTCGGATTCCGGCCCGACGGCGGGCCCGTCGGTGTCGTCCTCGCCGTCGCGCTTCTTCTCGTCTTCGCCTTCGGCATCTCGTGGGCGTGGAGTCTCATCGGGCTTCGCATGCCGACCCCGGAGGCGGTGCTGCACGTGGCGATGACGGTGCTGTTCCCGCTGACGTTCGCCAGCAACGTGTTCGTCGACCCGGCGACGATGCCCGGTTGGGTGCAGGCGTTCGTCAAGGTGAACCCCGTGAGTCACCTCGCCACCGCAGCCCGGGGACTGATGCACGGAACCGGGGTCGGGAGCGAGATCGGATGGGTCCTGCTCTGGAGCGCCGGTTTCGTCGTCGTCTTCGCGCCGCTCACGATGCGGGCCTACAACGAGGAGCGTTGAGCGCGCGCCGGCATGGACGACCCCGACCTCAGGACGGTGGAGGAGCTCTGCCGCCTCCAGCTCGCCGCCCAGCGGCTGGGTTGCACCGTCCGGGTGTGCGACGGGAACGAACGCCTGCGCGAGTTGATCGTCTTCGCTGGCCTCGACGACGTGTTCTTGGACTCGGTGGGGAGCGAACAGGAGGACGCCTAGCATGTCGAACATGGCCGCCTCGTCAACCGCCGTCGACATCGAGGCGCTGGAGCACTACCGGCCCGAGCTGACCGGGTTCGCGTACCGCATGCTCGCCTCCGTCGCGGAGGCCGACGACGCCGTGCAGGAGACGTTCGTGCGGGCATGGCGAGCCGCGGGCACGTTCGAGGGACGTTCGAGCGTGCGGTCCTGGCTCTATCGCATCGCCACCAACGTCTGCCTCGACATGTTGCGCGGCCGGCAGCGCCGAGCCCGCCCGATGGATCTCGGGCCTTCGTCGCCGCCGGAGGCCCGTTTCCTCGGTGCCATGGAGCCCGAGCACGCCTGGGTCACGCCGATCCCGGACGGGCGGGTCTTCTCGTCGGATCGCGACCCGAGCGAGATCGCCGAGGAGCGCGAGACGATCCGCCTCGCCTTCGTGACGGCGCTTCAGCACCTCCCGGCTCGCCAACGGGCGGTGCTGATCCTGCGTGAAGTGCTCCATTGGCGGGCAGCCGAGGTTGCCGAGCTGCTCGACATGACCGTCCCTGCCGTGAACAGCGCCTTGCAGCGGGCGCGGGCGGCGCTGGCGTCGGCAAACCTCGAGACCCGGGTCGACGCCGTCCACCCCGATCACGCCGAACTGCTCGCTCGCTACGTCGACGCCTTCGAGCGCTACGACATCGAGACGTTGGTGACCCTCCTGCACGAGGACGCGGTGCAGTCGATGCCCCCGTACCCCATCTGGCTCCGCGGTGCCGACAGCATCGGCCGGTGGATGCTCGGCCCGGGCATCGGTTGCAAGGGATCGCGCCTTCTGCCGACACGGGCGAACGGACGCCCGGCCTTCGGTCAGTACCGGGTCGACCCCAATGGCGGCCATCGGCCCTGGGCGCTCCACGTGCTCGAGATCGTCGACGGGAAGATCGCCGAGTTCCACGCCTTCCTCGACACGGAACGCCTCTTCCCTGCCTTCGGCCTCCCGGACCGCTTGCCGTCGTAACGAGTGGAGGTGGCGGGAATCGAACCCGCGTCTCCCGAGTTCTCCACGAGACTTCTCCGAGCGCAGTCGGCGGTTGAGATCTCGGACGCTCGCCGGTCACCGACCCCCGACGATCGTCCCAGCCCGGTTGAGTGTCCCGCCGGGCTCCCGGGCGAGGCCCGGCGGTGAGCCACCCAAGATGACGCCCGCAACCTGACCGGGTGGCTGGGCCAGGGCGAACGCGCTACCTAGCTAACTAGGCGGCGAGTGCGAGGTTGTCCTCGGCACTTGTGTTTGGGTACCGGCTTTTGTCGAGGCTCCGGTGTCCTCGGCTCGCTTCCCTCGTTTCGATCCCCGAGATCGAATCCAATACACCCCCTTCGTGTCTCAGTGTAACGGCGGGCGAGCAACCCCGATTCCCGGTTCCGAGATCCACCACCCCGGCGGCCGACCGCCGTACGCTCACACGGCGACACGAGGGGTGACCATGTTCGCTCGGTTCGGATCCCAAGCACGCCGCGTCATCGAACTGGCCGAAGACCACGCCCGCGCGCTCTGGCGACCGGCGGTCGGTCCCGACCACCTGCTCCTCGCCCTGCTCGCCGTCGACGACACCGGGACGTTCGCACGAGGCGGCCTGCGCTTCGACGACGTCCGCTCCCTGCTGCTGGAGTTCTCCGCCGGCGACCCGGCCCGCACCAAGGGGTCGACCACCGGGCACCTTCCGCTGCGCCTCCGCGAGGTCTTCCGCTCGGCCTTCCGCCACATGGTCGCCCTGGGCGGGACGGAGGTCGAGCCGCTCCACCTCGCCCTCGCCCTCGTCGACGACCCCGTCCCCGGTGAAGTGGGGATCGTGCTGCGCCGCCTCGGCGTGTCCTCCGAGGCCGTGCGGGCCGAGGTCGTGGCGGGCCTGCTCGGTCAGCAGGACCTCGAGATCGCCCACGCCGGCCCGACCGTCGTGCGGATGACGCGCAACCGCACCATCGACCTGCGAGAGCACGTGCCCGGCGCCTTGCTGCCGGTCAGCGCCAGCTCCGCTCCTTGATCGCCCGCTCGGCCTCCCGGGCGGCGTCGCGCTCGGCGATCGTCCGCCGCTTGTCGTAGCGCCGCTTGCCCCGGCCGACGCCCAGTTCGAGCTTGGCGAGCCCGCGCTTGAAGTAGAGGCGCATCGGCACGAGCGTCACGCCCGTCTGCGCCGTCACCCCCACCAGCTCGTCGATCTCGCCCCGGTGGAGGAGGAGCTTGCGCTTCCGGTCGGGGTCAGGCACGTACTTTCCGGCGAACTCGTACGGCTTCACGTGCATCCCGTGGAGCCACACCTCGCCGTCCTCGACGCGGGCGTAGGCGTCCTGGAGCTGAACGTTCCCGGCGCGGAGCGACTTCACCTCGCTGCCCACGAGCGCGATCCCCGCCTCGTATGTCTCCGAGATTTCGTAGTCGTACCGAGCGCGCCGGTTGGTGGCCACGGTGCGGTCACCGCCCGCACCGGCCTCCTGCTTGCCCTTGGCTCCCTTGGAGCGCTTCGACGCGGCCACGGACGGCACGTTACCGGTGCCGGGGTGCCGGGCACCGCCGGTATGCTCCCGCCCGTGTCAGGACCCTCCTTTCCCGCCGGCCCGCGCCTGCGCCTCACGGCGGGGCAGTTCAACGAGATCGTCGCCCACTGCTACGACGGGCTGCCCGACGAGGCGTGCGGGCTCCTCGGGGGGCCGGTCGACGCGGCCGGCGTTCCGGAGGGGACGGTCACGACGGTCTACCCGTGCCGCAACGAGGACGCCTCGGCCCGCACGTACACCATCGACTCCCGCGACCACATCAAGGCACTGCGGGCGGCGGAGGAGGCGGGCGGCGACCTCATCGGGGTGTTCCATTCGCACACGCACACCGAGGCGTACCCGTCGGAGACCGACGTGCGCCAGGCCGTCGAGCCGAACTGGATCTACGTGCTCGTCAGCCTGAAGCACGAGGCGCCGGTGTTTCGCGCCTACCGCATCGTCGACGGCACCATCGGCGAGGTCCCCGTCGAGATCAGCCGCTGACGCAAGACGGCTGGGGTCGGAGGGTCGGGTTCGCCGGGTTGTAGAGTCAGCATGTGCCCGAAGTTCGACTTCCCACCGTGCTGCGGCCCCATGCAAACGGGGCGTCGACTGTGACTGCCGCTGGCGACACCGTCGGCGAGTTGTTCGACGACCTGGTGCGCCAGTACCCGGGCCTCGCCTCGCACCTGCGCAACGACGACGGCACGCTGCACCGCTTCGTGAACGTGTACCGCAACGACGACGACATCCGGTACCTCGACAAGCTCGACACCAAGCTCGAGGAGAGCGACGTCGTCTCGATCCTTCCCGCGGTCGCCGGCGGCTGATCCCGCCGCCCGCCGTCATGGCCCGGTACGACAGCGTCATCGATCTCATCGGCAACACGCCGATGGTCTCCCTGGCCCCCCTGTCGCCCACCCCCGACGTCCAGATCTGGGCGAAGCTCGAGGGGCACAACCCAGGCGGCTCGGTGAAGGACCGCATCGCCCGCAAGATGATCGAGACGGCCGAGGAGGAAGGCCGGCTCGCTCCCGGCGACACCGTCCTCGAACCGTCGTCGGGCAACACCGGGATCGGCCTCGCCATGATGTGCCGGGTCCGCGGCTACCGCCTCCACATCGTCCTGCCCGAGAACGTCTCGATCGAGCGACGGCAACTCCTCGAGGTCTTCGGGGTCGACATCACCTCGTCCCCCGGTGACGAGGGAAGCAACGGAGCGATCCGGGTTGCCGAGGAGATGTCGAAGGAGATGGACGCCCTCCTCCTCCACCAGTACGAGAACCCCGCCAACCCCGCCGCTCACTACGAGACGACCGGCCCGGAGATCTGG
>DATLFW010000144.1:0-2919 GCA_035540775.1 Acidimicrobiia bacterium | reverse complement strand
TGTGGCGGTGGTCGTCACCCACGATCCCGGTGATCGGTTCGGCGAAGCACTGACGAGCCTGGCTGAGCAGGACTACCCGAGTCTGACGGTGCTGGTCGTCGACGCCGGATGTAGGCGTCGGGGAGGACGGCGCCGATGCGCGGCGAGGGGTCGTCGCGCGACCCGGCGTCGACGACCAGCACCGTCAGACTCGGGTAGTCCTGCTCAGCCAGGCTCGTCAGTGCTTCGCCGAACCGATCACCGGGATCGTGGGTGACGACCACCGCCACAACGGACGGAACCTCGGCAGTCGTCGTGGTCGTGGTGGTCGACGGGGCGTCGAAGCGCGAGCCCTCCCGCTCGGAGGTCTCCATGAGGAACCCGGATGTTACCGGCCCGTTCCGATCGGCGGGGAACGCCTCTCGGTGCTTGCAACTGTTATCGTCGGGGTATACCCTAGCCAGCGAAACGCCGTCGGTCCCCCGGGTCCGCGCGGCACCCGTCGCAGCCCCCCAAGGAGGGACGCACCATGGCAACCGATCTCCGAAAGCTCCTGCAGGACGCCGCCTACGTCACGGTCGGCGTGGGGGTGCTCGGCTTCCAGCGGGCGCAGGTCGCCCGGCGTGAAGCTCGCACCAAGCTCGAGTCGCAGGTGAAGGAGGCGCAGACCCGCCTCGCCGCCGGCGTCGAGGGCGCCCGCGGCACGGCCGGCAAGGTGGAGTCGCAGATCCGCGAGGCGGCGTCGCGGGTGGAGCCCCTCGGCAACGAGGTGAAGTCGCGGTTCCAGCCCGTCGCCGACGAGCTGCGGAGCCGGGTGGAACCGCTGGCCGAGCAGGCCAAGACCCGCCTGCCCGAGGCCGTCGCCAAGGCGGTCGAGGCCGGTCGCACCCGGATCCAGACCCTCACCGGTTCGGCCGCCTGAGGGGCGGTTAGCGAGCGCGCAGCGGACGCTGCCGCGTACTCGGACGCCGTCGACCGGTCCGCCGGGTGGCGGGAGCCGGAGGGGCGTCGTCGTCGACGAGCGTCGCCTCCGCCGGGTCGCCCAGCGGCGCCGAGGCCGCAGCCGCCGGGAGCGGCGTGACCGGGACGAATCCCGGGAACGGCGAGACGGCGTCTGAGGCCGGCGCGGCAGACACCGATGCGTCGGGCACCGGTCCGTCGATCTCTCGGAACGCCGGGGACGCGTCAGCGGCGAGGCGTTCACCGAGGCGTTCACCGATCTCGCGACCCATGTGTTCGACGGAGTGGCGCAGGTCTTCGAGGGCCCGGGTGACGGCCGCCTGGTCGCCCGCCGCCGACTCCATCACGCCGCGCGCCTGTTCGGCGACGGTTTCAGTGCGGGCGCGGACGGCGTCGATCTGTGAACGGACGACGCGGTCGCCGTGCTCGACGGCGTCGAGGAGTTGGGCTTCCATGCCCTCCATGCGGTCGACGACACGGCGAAGCACGGTCTCGTAGGCCGCCACCCGTTCCGCCATCACCCGCTCGATGCTGGCCATGCGGCCCGCCAGCTCCGCCGTCAACCGGTCGACCTGGTCGGCGATCGATCGCTCGATCCCGTCGAGGCGAACGGCGAGGTCGCGGAGGCTGTGCTGGACGAGGCGCTCGACGCCGAGCTGCTCGTCGGCGGCCCGCCGCACGAGCGTCTCGAGGCGGTCGTCGCCGTGGAACTCGACGGCGTCGAGCGTCGCGTCGACTGCGGCGTGGCGGGCCGGCGACACCACCCCCCGTCTCCGGGGCCGCTCGGCGTACGACACCGCCTCCATGGACGGCGAGTGTACGGCCGCTCCCCGCCGTCACCGCGGACCCCTGTACGCTCCCCGCGTGCTCGCCGGGGGACGTCCGTGATCGCCGCCGTCGCGGGCGGCGTGGGCGCCGCCCGGTTCCTCCGCGGCCTCGTCCGCACCGTCCCTCCGGCCGACGTGACGGTGATCGTGAACACCGGCGACGACGAGGTGTTCCACGGCCTGCACGTCTCTCCCGACATCGACACCGTCGTCTACACGCTCGCGGGCCTCGTGAACCCGGAGACCGGCTGGGGCGTCGAGGGCGACACCTTCCGAACGCTCGGCGAGCTGGGACGGCTCGGAGAGGACGTCTGGTTCCGTCTCGGCGATCTCGACCTCGCCACGCACCTCTTCCGGACGCGCCGCCTGCTCGCCGGCATGTCGCTCTCGGCGGTGACCGCGGAACTCGTGGCCGCCCGGGGACTCGACCTGACCGTGCTCCCGATGACCGACGATCCAGCCCCGACCGTGATCGAGACGGCCGAGCACGGACCCATGGCCATGCAGGAGTGGTTCGTGGGCCACCGCTGCGAGCCGCGGGTCGCGGCCGTGGAATTGGGCGCGGCGAGCACGGCCGCTCCCGCACCCGGCGTCGTCGAGGCACTGGCGTCGGCCGACGTCGTCGTCATCTGTCCCTCGAACCCGCTCATCTCCGTGGGCCCCGTCCTGGCGGTGCCCGGCGTCCGCGAGGCGCTCGCCACCCGCCGAGACCGCGTCGTCGCGGTGAGCCCGATCGTCGGTGGCAAGGCGCTCAAGGGGCCGGCCGCCGCCCTCATGTCCGACCTTGGCCTCGAGCCCTCGTGCGCTGCAGTCGCCTCGCTCTACGCGGACGTCTGCGGCACGCTCGTCATCGACGAGGCCGACGCCGAAGAGGTGGCGACGGTAGAGGAGGCGGGGCTGCGGGCGGTGGTCGCACCGACGATCATGCGCGACGTCGAAGCGTCGACGGCGCTCGCCGAGACCGTGCTCGCCGCCGTGGCGCCATGACGGGGGGCGGCGCTGCGGCAGCCGGGCTCCAGGTCGTTCCGATCGTCGGTGTCCCCGAGATCGAGCCGGGCGCCGACCTTGCCGGGATACTGGCCGACGCCGCCCTCGCTCACGGGCTGCGCGACGGCGACTGCCTGGTCGTCACCCAGAAGGTGGTGTCCAAGGC
>DATLFW010000143.1:0-3884 GCA_035540775.1 Acidimicrobiia bacterium | reverse complement strand
GATCACCACGGCGCCGATGAGGGCGGCGAGGAGCAGCATCGACACGACCTCGAAGGGGATCACGAAGACGCTGAAGATCCACTCCCCGACGTCGCCGGCGCTCGTGGCCGTCTCCGGCTCGAACTGTTCGTCGCCGAAGGCGTCGACCAGCAGCCCGACGAACAGCCCGAGCACGCCGAGCGCCACCACGGCGGCCGCCCAGCGCTGGTCGTTGTCGAGTTCGGTGCTCGGGCGCAGCGGTGCGCGCGTGAGCATGATGCCGAACAGCAGCAGCACGAGGATCGCCCCGATGTAGACGAGCACCTGGGCCCAGGCCACGAACTCGGCCGCCAACAGGACGTAGATCCCGGCGACGCCAGCGAGGACGACGACCAGGTAGAGGGCAGCATGCACGACGTTGCGCGTCGTCACGACGCGCAACGCCGCCAGGACCATGGCGGCCGCGATGATGCCGAAGGCAACGTTCTGAGGACCCACGTCTCCCGCCTCTGCCTCTCCGCCTCTACCTCATCGCCACCGGCTCGGACCCTCCGCCCCCACTTCGAGGGGCTGAGGCGCCGGAACGGTTTCCATCCACTCGCCCAACTTCGACTTGTCGTGCAGGAGGTCGGCGATGCTCGGAGTCGAGTACTCGTACTCGGGGCTCCAGTAGAGAGCATCGAAGGGGCAGACCTCGACGCAGATGCCGCAGTACATGCAGAGCGCGTAGTCGATGTCGAACCGGTCGAGGGTGTTGACCGTCCGCGGCTTGCCGCCGGGCCGCCGGGGCGGCGCCTTCACCTTGTGCCCCTCGATGTAGATGCACCAGTCGGGACACTCACGCGCGCACAGCATGCAGACCGTGCAGTTCTCTTCCTTCAGGGCGATGACGCCCCGGGCGCGCGACGGCGGGTCTTCGCGCTCGTGCGGGTACTGCGTCGTCACCGTCGGGCGCAGCATGGTCCGCAGCGTGACCCCGAGACCCTGGATGAGCCCGGGCATCTTGAACGCCCGCTTCGTCTTCGTCTTCGCCACCTAGAACACCACCTTGAAGACCCCGGTCGCCAGGATGTTGAGCAGCGAGATCGGGATGAGGAACTTCCACGCCAGGCTCTGGAGCTGATCTTCGCGGAAGCGCGGATACGTGAAGCGGACCCAGAAGATGACGAACGAGACGAGCATCACCTTGGCGAAGAGGACGATCGGGCCGAGAACGTTGGCGAGCGTCCCCTCGACGCCGGGGATCGACCACCCACCGAGGAACAGCGTGGCGGCGATGCCGGCCAGCGCGAACGCGGTGCCGAACTCGCCCATGAAGAAGAAGAGGAACCGGAAGCCCGAGTACTCCACGAAGTAGCCGGCCACGAGTTCGGACTCGGCGACCGGCATGTCGAAGGGCGTCTGGGTGAGTTCCGCCTGGGCGGCGGTGAGGAAGAGCACGAAGCCCACGAACTGGGTGATGACGAGCGGGAACCCGATCCCGCCGAATCCGAAGATCTCGCCGTTCTGCTGGAACGCCACGATCCCCTGGAGGCTCATGGTGCCGGCCTGGATGACGACGCCGACGACGGCGAGCACGAGCGGCAGCTCGTAGGCGATCAGCTGGCCCGCCGCCCGGATGGCGCCGAGCATGGCGAACTTGTTGGCGCTCGCCCACCCGGCCATCAGGACGCCGATGACCGAGATCGACGAGACGGCGAGGGCGAAGAAGATCCCGACGTCGAGGTCTTCGACGATGATGTCGGGCCCCGCCGGAATCACGACGTAGACGAGGAACGTCGAGAGCAGGATCAGCATCGGGGCCATGGCGAAGACCCGGCGGTCGGCCTCCGCCGGCATCAGGTCTTCCTTCTGGAGGAACTTGATGCCGTCGCCGATGAGCTGATACCAGCCGTGGAATCCGCCCGGATCCATCGGGCCGAGCCGGCTCTGCATGTGGGCCATCATCTTCATCAGGAAGACGTAACCGAGGATGAGGGCACCCGCCGGGATGATGGCGAGGATCACCCCGGTCTTGATGGCGATCTCCACGCCGAGCGGGAGGGCGGCGAGGGTCATCGGTCGATGTCTCCGAGGATGAAGTAGAGGCTCGCCAGGATCGTGATGACGTCGGGGACGTACACACCCTGCAGCAGCCACGGCAGGATCGAGACGTTGGAGAAGCTGGCCGAGCGGATCTTCACCCGGAAGGGGCCGATGGCGCCCTTCGAGACCACGTAGTAGCCCATCTCCCCCAGCGGGTTCTCGGTGTTGACCCACGTCTCGCCGGCCGGGACCTTGATGATGCGCGGGACCTTCGCCATGACGGGGCCGGCGGGAAGCTGGTCGAGGAGCTGGAGCACCATGCGGGCCGATTCACGGGTCTCCTGGAGGCGCACCCAGTAGCGGGAGAAGCTGTCGCCGTCGGGGTGGGTCCAGACCTTGAAGTCGAGCTCGGGGTAGGCGAGGTAGGGCTGGCCGTCGCGGCGCAGGTCCCAGTCGACACCCGACGCCCGCAGGTTGGAGCCGGAGACGCCGTAGCTCTTGCCGATGTCGCCCGGGATGATCCCGATGCCGCGGGTGCGGGCCTCGAAGATCTCGTTGCCGGCGACGAGGTCTTCGAACGTGTCGCACGACTCGAAGACGACGTCCATCACGCGGCGCGTCTCGGCGATCCAGCCAGCGGGAAGGTCGTCCTTCAAGCCGCCGATGCGGTTGAAGTTGGGGTGGAAGCGCCCACCGGTGGCGGCCTCGATGAGGTTGAGGACGTACTCGCGGTCGCGGAACCCGTAGAACGCCGGCGTGATGGCGCCGACCTGGAGGCCCATCTCGCCGAGGAAGAGGAGGAAGGTCGAGATCCGCGAGAGCTCGGTGAGGATGGTGCGGATGTAGACGGCCCGGGGCGGCGGCTCGATCCCCATCAGCTGCTCGCTGGCGTCGATGAACGGCACCTCGTTGGCGAACGAGGAGAGCCAGTCGATGCGGTTGATGAGCGTGGTGATCTGCGGGTAGCTGCGGTACTCGGTGAGCTTCTCGTAGCCCCGGTGCATGTAGCCGATGACGGGGTCGGCAGCCACGACGCGCTCGCCGTCGAGCTTGACGATGACGCGCAGCGTGCCGTGGGTCGCCGGGTGCTGCGGCCCGATGTTGAGAACCATGTCCTCGTGGTGGAGTTCGACGTTGACCTGCGCCTCGGCGAGGTGCCGGGCCACGGCGGCATGCTGACGCTGTTCGGTCACGCTCATGCTGACTCGTCACCCCCTTCGGCGCCGACGGTGGCGCCTTCGGCGGAGTCGTCGGCCGCCAAGTCGTCCGGCATCGTCTCGACGTCGACGAGGCCCGGCCAGGGCTTCACCTCGCGGGCGAGGAGCGGGAAGTCCTTGCGAAGAGGGTGGCCCTCGAACTCCGACGGCAGGTAGAGGTGGCGGAGGCTCGGGTGACCGTCGAACACGATCCCGAACATCTCCCAGCACTCCCGCTCGTGCCAGTCGGCGCCGGCGAAGACGGGGACCCATGACCCGATGCGCGGGTTGGCCTCGTCGACGTCGGCCTTGAGGATGATCTCGCGGTGCCGCTCCGTCGACTCGACGCACGCGAACACCTGGAAACGCCCGGCCGAACCGGTCACCCCGTAGGTGACCTCGTCGGGCTGGACCGGGATCGACGGCGCCGAGGGATCTTCGGTCGGCGGGAGGTCGCGGGGCTGCCAGTCGATGCCGGAGATGAAGGAGAGGTACTCGCAGTCGAGGCGGTCGCGAGCGACCTCGGCCGCTTGGACCCACGCCTCGTTGGCGACGCGAACGACCAGGCGGCCGTGGTTGGTGACGGCGTCGATGACGCCGTCACCGAGCGCCTCGCGGAGGACGGCGACGATCGGCTCGTGCTGCTCGGAGAGGGGCGGCGCTTCCGGCTCGGCCTGCTCCTCG
>DATLFW010000142.1:0-3263 GCA_035540775.1 Acidimicrobiia bacterium | reverse complement strand
CACCCGAAAGGGCCGCCGGCCCTCGTGGGTGGCGGCGGCGGCGCCCGAGGTTGCCGAACCGCTCGTCGAGCGTTTCACCGAGGCGCTGCGCGCCCTCGGAGCCACCGTCGCGACCGGTCGATTCGGAGCCCACATGCACGTTCGCCTCGTCAACGACGGCCCCGTCACGGTCTCGCTGGAACTGTGACACCGGGCTAGGGTGAGAGGCCCGTTCGGGCAACCCCCCTTGCATCGGATGCATCGGATCGCATGGAACGTCTCGAGTCCTGCCACAGCATCTGGGTGATCGACACCGACGCCCAGCGTTTCTGCCGCCTCCCGCGCGGCAGCCGCGTCGATCTCGCGTCGGTGCAGGGCAAATGGGAGGACTACGCCGGATTCGAGATCCACGAGGACGGCTCCCGCGTGCTCGTCCTCAACGACTCCCACACGCGCCTCTTGCGTTTCTGGGAGCACGGCGATCCCTGCCCGCACTGCGCGCAGGACCGCACCGAGGAACTGAGCGTCCAGCCCGTCGAGGAGCGCTGAGCCTCCTCCCTCGCGTTCTGGGTACGCCGGCGAACACATCGCGGCACCAGACGTACCCAGAAGCCGGGTTCGGGCGGATCGGGGCTGTCGGGGGGCGGCAGTACGATGACCGCACGATGTCCGACGCCGCCACCTCGCCCGCCGCGCTCTTCGACCTCGACCCGCACGACGGGCCGGGGCGGCGCCGCGACGACCTCCTCGAATCCCTCAACCTCGCCCAACGGGAGGCGGTGACCCTTCCTCCCGGTCCCGCCCTCGTCGTGGCGGGTGCGGGGTCCGGCAAGACCCGCGTCCTCACCCACCGGGTCGCCTGGCTGCTCGAGGAGGAGGGGATCTCACCCTTCGCCGTCCTCGCCATCACGTTCACGAACAAGGCCGCCGACGAGATGAAGGAACGGGTGGCGGGCCTCGTCGGCCCCGTCGCCCGCCGCATGTGGGTCTCCACCTTCCATTCGGCGTGCTCGCGCATCCTGCGCCGGGAGGCCGTCAACCTCGGCTACCAGTCGAACTTCTCGATCTACGACCAGTCCGACGCCCAGCGCCTCGTCTCCTACGTCCTGCGCGACCTCAACGTCGATCCCAAGCGCTTCCCGGCCCGGCAGGTCCACGCCGCCATCTCGGCGGCCAAGAACGACCTCGTCACTCCGAAGCAGTACGCCGAACGAGTCGTCACACCGCCCGAGAAGCTGATCTCCGACGTCTACACGGAGTACCAGCGGCGACTGGAGGCGGCGTCAGCGCTCGACTTCGACGACCTGCTGCTCCTCACCGTCCGGCTGCTGCGCACCCGCGACGACGCCTTGGCGCGCTGGCAGGGCCGGTTCCACCACGTCCTCGTCGACGAGTTCCAGGACACCAACCTCGCCCAATGGGAGATCGTCCGACTCCTGGGGGCCGAACACCGCAACGTGATGGTCGTCGGCGACGCCGACCAGTCCGTGTACGGCTTCCGGGGGGCCGACTATCGCAACCTGCTCCGCTTCGAGGAGGCGTTCCCCGAGGCGACCGTCGTGGTGCTGGAGCAGAACTACCGCTCGACCCAGGTCATCCTCGACGCCGCCAACGCCGTCATCGCCAACAACCCGCAGCACCGGGCGAAGCAGCTCTGGACGGAGCGGTCAGGTGGCGAGCTCATCACCGTCTCCCTCACCGACAACGAGCACGACGAGGCCAATTTCGTCGCCTCCGAGATCTCCCGCCTCACCGACTCCGAGAACTACCGCTTCGGCGACGTGGCCGTCTTCTACCGCACCAACGCGCAGAGCCGGGTGCTGGAGGAGACCCTCGTCCGCCACGGCATCCCGTACCGGGTCGTCGGTGGCTTGCGCTTCTACGACCGGCGCGAGGTGAAGGACGTCCTCGCCTACCTCCGGGTGCTCGTCAACCCCGGCGACGCCGTGAGCGTGAAGCGGGTGATCAACACCCCCAAGCGGGGCGTCGGCGACACGTCGGTGGCGAAGCTCGAGGCGTGGGCCGAGGGGTCCGACATCACCCTCGTCGATGCCCTCGACCAGGCGATGGAAGCCGGGGTCGGCGGCCGGGCGCTCGGCGGGATCGGCGAGTTCCTCGACGTGCTCGCCGACCTGCGCGACGCCGCCCAGGACGGGGTGGGCGCGGCGATCGAGGCCGTCCTCGCCCGCACGGGCTATCTCGCCGAACTCGAGTCGGAGCGATCGGTCGAGTCGCAGGGGCGGATCGAGAACCTCGAAGAGCTGGTTGGCGTGGCCCGGGAGTTCGACGACCTCGCCGACCGTGGCGACGTGGTGCTGCAGTCGACGGCGGGGGAGCCCGACGACGGCATCGGCGGCAACGAGGTGCTGGTGGGGCTGGAGCGCGTCCAGGCGTTCCTGGAGCAGATTTCGCTCGTCACCGACCTCGACGACTACGACCGCGACACCTCCTCGGTCACCCTCATGACCCTCCATACCGCCAAGGGGCTGGAGTACCCGGTCGTGTTCATGACCGCCATGGAGGAGGGCGTCTTTCCCCACGTCCGGAGCCTCGGCGAGCCGGCCGAGCTCGAGGAGGAACGCCGCCTCTGCTACGTCGGCATCACTCGGGCCGAGGAGCGGCTCTACCTGTGCCGCAGCTGGAGCCGCACGCTCTTCGGCTCGACCCAGTACAACCCGCCGAGCCGGTTCCTGGCCGAGATCCCGGGCGAGCTCGTCCGCCTCCTCGGCGAAGAGGAGCGGGGGCGGTCGCGCGACGCTGCGTGGCACCGCGGCGACGGCGACGGCGACGCCGGGCGCACCCCGTCGGCGCCGCCCGTGCCCTCCGGGGGTGCTGCCCTCGGGCTGAAGATCGGCGACGACGTCGTGCACGACCGCTTCGGTGAAGGCGTGGTGATCGACCTCGAGGGGGTCGGCGACAAGGCGGAGGCGGTCATTCGCTTCCGGGACGCCGGCGAACGGCGGCTCCTGCTCGCCTGGGCTCCCCTCCGGCGGCCGTAACGAAGCCGATGGACGGCGTCGCCCTCACCCTCGAATCGTGGGACATGGTGGCGCGTGTCGGGCTCGCCACCCTGCTGGCCGGCCTCATCGGCATCGAGCGCGAGATCAGCGGGCAGCCGGCGGGCTTCCGCACGCACATCGTCCTCGCGCTCGGTGCCACCCTCTTCGGTCTCATCTCGATCCACGGGTTCGCCCCCTTCGAGTCGCCCACGGAGGCGACCAACGTCCGCCTCGACGTCACCCGGGTGGCGTCCCAGGTCGCGGTCGGCGTCGGTTTCCTCGGCG
>DATLFW010000141.1:0-2224 GCA_035540775.1 Acidimicrobiia bacterium | reverse complement strand
CCCGATGCCCACGTCCGGTCGGTCCAGTACGCCATCGGGAGCCAGACGTCGTAGACGGGCGCCAACTCCCGCCACGGGAAGTCGGGCCAGAAGTCGGGGTTCACGACCTCGAGGAGCACCGTGGGCAGGACGATCGCCCCGAGCGCCGCGTCACCGATCTGGCTCCGGACCGCGCGCGAGAACTCGACCAACCGCCGGTTTCGCTCGGCGACGTCGGGCACCGCCGAGCGCGCCTCGATGTCGAGGGCGATGCCGTCGAACCGGTGCCCGTCGGCTTCGAAGTCGCGCAGGGCCCGCACTCGGAGCAGGTCGTCGAAGTCGTACGCCTCGGGCAGGTACCAGGCCACCACCGCCATGCCCCGCTCGTGCGCCCGCGTGAGGAACTCCCCCACCACGTCGGGGTCGACGATGCCGCCGGGGACCGCCTCGTCGTCGCGCCCCGCCTGGAGGTAGATCGTCCGGATGCCCTGCTCGGCCATCCGGCCCACGTCGTCGGGCGTCACGGTCGGCTCGCCGTCGCGCGCGAAACGAGCGCTGAAGTCGAAGACGTCGACCCAGGTGCCGAGGCCGCGGTAGGGGACCTCGGTGTACGACGGGATGAACGAACGGCCGGCCCCGGCCGTCCCGTCGTCCCATCCGCCGTCGCACGCAGCGCCCGTTGCCAGGATGGCCACCACGGCCACCACGACGGCCACCTCGGCGCCTCGTCGGAAGAGGTGAACGATCAGCCCGGCGCCCCCTGGAGGACGGGCCACGCGTCGGGCGCCGTGGTGCGGTAGTCGTAGATCGAGGCTCCGACGACGCCGCGCTCGCGTGCCGCCTGGACGAAGCCCTGGTAGTCGGGAATCGTCGCCGTGTCGCCGATGCCGCCGATGGCATGGACCGGCGCCTGCGGGTTGCCGAGACGCTGGCGGATCATGTCGATGTTCGTGCCCGTGTAAGTGTGGGCGTTCCGCCACGGGCTGTCGGCCCGCCGGTTCGTCCAGTACCCCATCGGCATCCACACGTCGTAGTACGGGGCGAGCGCCGCCCACGGGAAGTCGGGCCAGAACGCCGGGTTGACGATCTCCTTGACGACCGGCGGCACGACGATGGCGGCCACCGGCACCGCACCCGACTCCTCGCGGAGGCGCCGCGACATCTCGACCAGCCGCCGATTGCGCTCGGCGACGTCGGGGACGCCGGCCCGCCACTCGATGTCGTTGCCGATGGCGTCGAAGGCCTGGCCGTCGGCACGGAAGTCGCGCATGGCGCGGAAGCGCCGGAGATCGCCGTCGTCGTAGTTCTTCGGGAGGTACCACCCGACGACCTTGATCCCGTGCGCGTGCGCCCGGGTGAGGAACTGGGCGAGCACCGCCGGCGATTCGAGGTCGCCCGGCGTGCGGGGGTCGTCACGGGCCGCCTGGATGTAGATGGTGCGGACGCCGAGCGTGGCCATCCGGTCGACGTCGGCCGGCGTCACCACCGGCGTCGCCTCCCCGGCGTACATGCAGGCCGGGGAGAAGTCGAAGACGTCGATCCAGACGCCGAGGCCGCGGAACGGGGCCAGACGCGCGTCGGCGGGATTGGCCGGCGGAGGAGGTGGCGGTGCCGCGGTCGTCGTCGGCGGAGCCGTGGTCGTCGTCGGATCCGTCGACGTCGAAGTGGGTGCCTCGGTCGTCGTCGGGCTCGCCGTCGAGGTCGTCACGGCAGCCGCTGCGCGCACCGGCGCAGCGCCGTCGACACGGGCGACGAGGGTGACGGTGGCAGCGAGAAACGTGGCCGCGATGGAAGCGGCAAGCACGCGAGGGCTCATGGGAGAAGGGTCTGGGGCAGGCATCGGGATCGAAGCACTCGGCCGCACCGTCGGCCCCACCAGGGGCCGCGTTTCCGACAGCGTAGACCGCTGCATACCGACGCCCGCATGCGCCAGGCGGGACAATGGGCGCCGTGAGCGACACCCCGGCCCGCACGCCGACGACCCACGACGAGGTCCGTCACCTCGTGAAGCGGCTGCGACTGGAGATCGGCGTCACCAATGCCCTCGGCATCGCCATCCTGCTGGCGGGCGCCGTTCTCTTTCCCGCTCCCGGCGACGACACGGTCGGGGTCGCCATCCCCGTGATCGCCGTCCTCGCCGTCGCCATCGCCCTCGTGGCGGTGGCGGTCTCGCATCGCCTCGTACGCCCACTCACGGCGTGGCTCGAACTGAATCGCGTCGACGAGGACGCTCCTCCTGACGTCC
>DATLFW010000140.1:0-3503 GCA_035540775.1 Acidimicrobiia bacterium | reverse complement strand
CGCCCGAGCCTCTCGGGGGCGTCGACCCGCCGCCACCCGAGCCGGACGGGTCGGAACCGGAGCCGCCCGACGGCACCCCGCCACCGGAACCGCCGTCACCGGACCCGTCGGGAACGGCGGGTGCCGTGGTCGTGCTGTCGGGGTCCTGGAAGATCAGGCCCGACGTCCGTCCGTCGCCCGCCGCCTGGGGGTCGCGATCACTGCACGCCGGGGTCAACGCCACGACGACGGCGAGGACCGCCGCCAGCCCCGCACCTCGGCGCCACCTCATGCCGTCACTCCGTCGGCGAGGAGCGCCTCCGCCAGGGCGCGAAACGCCCGCCCGCGGTGCGAGACCGCATGTTTCTCGTCGGGCGTCATCTCGGCGAAGGTCCGCCCGTCACCCTCGCCCGGAACGAAGATCGGGTCGTACCCGAACCCTCCGTCGCCGGCCGCGTGCGTCGCAATCGTCCCTTCCACCTCGCCGCGGGCGACGACCTCCCGCCCGTCGGGCCACCGGGCGATCGCCACCGTCGCGAATCGCGCCGTGCGCCGCCCTTCGTCGACGCCTTCGAGGGCGGCCAGCAGCTTGGCGACGTTGTCGGCGTAGGTCGCGTGCTCGCCGGCGTATCGCGACGAGTAGACCCCTGGGGCGCCGCCGAGGGCGTCGACCTCGAGCCCGGTGTCGTCGGCGACGGCCGGGAGGCCGGCGGCGTCGGCCAGGGCCTGCGCCTTGAGGCGGGCGTTCTCTTCCAGCGTGTCGCCCGTCTCCTCGACCTCGCCGACGTCGGTCGGGCGTGGCACCACCCGCACCCCCGGGAGACTGACGGCCAGGATCGCAGCGATCTCCCGCGCCTTGTCGGGGTTGGCGGTGGCGAGGACGAACTCCGGAGTCACGATCTTCGGGGGGACGGCGGCTCGGCGAGGACGGCCGACTGAGCGTCGAGCAGCTGGGCGATGCCGTGTTCGGCGAGCCGGAGCATCTCGTCGAGTTCGCTCCGGCTGAACGACTGCCCCTCGGCCGTGCCCTGGACCTCGACGAAGCGACCTTCGGAGGTCATGACCACGTTCATGTCGACCTCGGCCCGGGAGTCCTCGGAGTAGTCGAGGTCGAGCATCGGAAGGGCGTCGACGACGCCGACCGACACCGCCGCGCATGCCGCCTGCACCGGATGGGTCGTCATGGTCCCAAGGGCGGCGAGGCGCGAGCACGCATCGTGGAGCGCGACGTAGGCGCCACAGATCGACGCTGTCCGCGTGCCCCCGTCGGCCTGGAGCACGTCGCAGTCGAGGGTGATCAGCACCTCGCCCATGACGTCGAGGTCGGTGACGGCCCGAAGCGTTCGCCCGATGAGGCGCTGGATCTCCTGGGTGCGCCCCGACGGCCGACCCTTGTCGACTTCACGGCGGATGCGCTCGCCGGTCGACCCCGGGAGCATCGAGTACTCGGCGGTGACCCAACCGCGCCCCCGCCCCCGCATCCACCCCGGAACCTGGTCCTCGACCGAGGCGGTGCAGAGAACTCGCGTCCGGCCCATCTCGACCAGGACGGAACCAGGTGCGAACTCCGTGAAGTCGCGGTGGAACGTCACCGGCCGGAGGTCGTCGGGTTCACGCCCGTCCTTGCGAATCCCCATGCCTTCTCCTCGCGCTCAGACCCGCACCGTGAGATGGGGCGCCGCCAGCGTAACGGCCGAACCGAAGCCCTCCTCGGCCTCTCGGATCGAAACGCTCGGATCGAGCGTCGGCCAGAGGTGGGTGATGACGAGGCGACGCGCCCCGGACCGCCGTCCGGCCTCGCCTGCCTCGCGAGCCGTCAGGTGCTTCCCCCCTCCCCGGACATCGTCCTGGAAGGACGCCTCGGCGACCAGGAGGTCGATGCCCGCGCCGAAGGCGCTCGCCGGGTCCCATCCGGGGCCGGTGTCGGACGTGTAGACGACGCGACGCTCCCCGTCGCTCACCTCGACGGCGAGCGTGGGGACGGAGTGGTCCGTCTCGGAGAAGCGCAGGGTGAGGTCGCCGACCTCCCGCTCGTCTCCGTCGCCGACCTCGTGCCAGTCGAAGGTGTCACCGAACCCGCCGGCCACGGGGTCGAGCGTCTTCTTCACCTGGGGTCCGGCGAACACCGGGAAGCCCGTGCGGCCGGGGCCGTACTTCAACGCAATGTGGAGCCCCAGGATGTCGACGCAGTGGTCGGGATGCCGGTGCGTCGGCACGGCGGCGGTGAGGTCGTCGAGGGGCAGGTGGCGCTGCAGGTTCACCAGTGTCCCGTTCCCGCAGTCGATCCAGACGGCCGTCGAACCGGAGCGCACCAGATAGCCGCTACAGGCGCCGCCCGGTGGCGCACCGTACGACCCCGAGCAGCCGAGGACGACGAACTCGATCACGAGCCTGCGGCCTCCACCCGCACCGGGCGGCCGGCGAGGCGTTCGACCTCGCTGACCGGTAGCGACCCCTCCCGGAGCACGACGACCTCCTCGCCGGAGAAGTCGACGACCGTGGACGCCACGGCCAGACGGCTCGGGCCGCCGTCGAGGTACACGTCGACGGCGTCACCCAGTTCGGCCCGGGCCTCCTCGACCGTGACCGGGCTCGGATAGCCGTGCCGGTTGGCCGACGTCCCGGCGATCCCGCCGCCGAACCGGTCGAGCAGTTCGAGCGTGACGGGATCGTCGGGCATGCGCAGACCGATGGTCGGGCCGCCGCCCCGCACGACGTCGAGGACGCCGGGGCGGCTCCGGAGCACGAGCGTCAGCGGCCCCGGCCAGTGGGCGTCCATCAGACGGCGGGCGCCGAACGGGATGTCGCACGCCCACTCGTCGGGATCGCTCCCCACGCCGACGAGGACGGCCACCGGCTGGCCCGCCGGCCGCAGCTTGGCTCGGAAGATCCGGCGCACGGCTGCGGCGTCGGAAGCGTCCGCGCCGACGCCGTACACCGTCTCGGTGGGAAACACGACGAGGCCACCGGCGCGCAAGGCGTCAGCGGCGTGCTCGATGTCTTCCGGTCGGGACCCCATGACGTGGACTGCCTTCGGCTGCGGCGTCGGAAACGGTCGTCAGAAGTAGATGATCTTGCGCGCCCGGTCGGCAACGACGTCGAGGTCGTCGGTCCAGGCTCCCGTGGAGAGGTACTTCCACCCGCCGTCGGGAAGCAGCGTCACGACCGTTCCAGAGCCGAGTTCGGTCGCGTACCGGACGGCACCGGCGACGGCGGCACCCGACGAGAGGCCGGCGAAGATGCCGCACTCGTGCGCCAGACGGCGCGTCCACTCGATCGACTCCCGCGCCCGGACGATCGACTTCCGGTCAAGGACGTCGGGATCGAAGATCGGCGGGACGTAGCCCTCGTCGAGCGATCGCAGCGCCTGGATTTCCTCGCCCGCGGGCGGCTCGACGGCCACGATCTTCACGTCCGGATTGCGTTCCTTCAGGAAGCGCCCGACGCCCATGAGCGTGCCGCTGGTGCCGAGGCCGGCGACGAAGGCGTCGACCTCCGGGCAGTCGGCCCAGATTTCCGGGCCG
>DATLFW010000139.1:0-4304 GCA_035540775.1 Acidimicrobiia bacterium | reverse complement strand
GCCTTCAGGCGCTCCTCGAACTCCCCGCGGTACTTCGCGCCGGCGATCATCGCGCCGAGGTCGAGCGCCACGATGCGCTTGTCCTTCAGGCTGCCCGGGACGTCGCCGTCGACGATGCGTTTGGCGAGACCCTCCACGATGGCGGTCTTGCCGACGCCGGGCTCGCCGATGAGAACGGGGTTGTTCTTGGTGCGCCGGGACAGCACGTGGATGACGCGGCGGATCTCCTCGTCGCGTCCGATGACCGGGTCGAGCTTGCCCTGCCGCGCCTCGGCGGTGAGGTCGCGGGCGAAGCGTTCCAGGGCCTGATACGTCGACTCCGGGTCTTCGCTCGTCACCCGCTGGCTCCCTCGGACGCTCTTCAGGGCGTCCATCACGGCGTCGTGCGTGATGCCGAGGCCGCGTAGGAGGTCACCGACGCCGCCCGCCACCTCCGTCATGGCGAGGAGGACGTGCTCGGTCGACAGGTAGTCGTCGCCGAGGCCCTCCCGCTCGCGGTCCGCCCGCTCGAGCACGGCGAGCGTCGAACGGTCCATCTGCGCGTCCTGGAGCGTCGACCCGTAGACCTTCGGCACGCGCTCGAGGGCGGCCTCGACACCGTCGCGGACGGCCTTGGTCGCCACCCCGACCTTCTCGACGACCGGCACGACCACGCCCTCGGGCTGTCCCACGAGGGCGGCGAGCAGGTGCTCGGGCAACACCTGCTGGTGGTTGCGTTCACGGGCCAGCGAGGTAGCGGCGCCGAGCGCCTCGGTCGTCTTGCGGGTGAAGCGGTTGGGATCGAGCGGCATGCTCGCCTCCTGCGCCGTCCGGCGGTCTCCTACAAACTTGACAACGTCGCTATCAACTTTGCCAACGCCTCTGGCGCGGGCTGCATTCCTGCGGTGGTCCCCTCGGCGCCGTCGGCGGCGGTCATCCGTCTGTCTCCTCGACCTCGAGCCGCTCGAGGAGGAGGTCGAGGGCGCGGACGTCGCCGTCCGACACAGCCTGGGCGGCCACCAGCACGAGGAGGCCGCCCGAGCGGGGCCCGGCGGCGACGACGTGGGCGACGGCCGACGTCCCCCCGCATCCGCGGTAGACGTCGAAGCGCCCGTCGAGACGGGCGGTCCGGTAACGCGCCCGGCGTTCCCGCGTGCAGTCGGCCTGCAACTCCCCGCCGACCTGGTCGAGCAGGCGGTCGACATCGGAAGGCCCGAAACCGTCGAAGACGACGACGGTCGCCCCCGGCGTGTCGTATCCCTGGTTGAAGGCGTCGAGGTCGGGCGCGACGGCGAGCGAGGGCCGCGACGACGCGTCGGCGTCGATCGGCCGCCGGTCCACGTCGTCCCACCGCTCCGGGACCGAGACGCGCAGCCGCCCGGTGTCGTCGGTCAACGTGTGGAAGTCGCGGTAGCGGGGCCGGCTGCTCCCCTCGACCGGCAGGCTCGACGTGAAGGAGTACGCCCGGCGCAGTCCTGACCCTCCGAGGTCGCCCCGCAGCAGGCGCCCGTTGGTGGGGCGGGCGACCTCGACGGCGAGCCCACCGCCGCCGGCGTCGTCGCCACCGTCGTCGTCCACGACGGTGCACGCCCCGGCGAGGGTTTCGTCGAGGCGCTCGTCCCCGACGCGGGTGACCACGTCGCCAGGACGAATCCCCGTCTCGGCGGCGGCGGAGTCGGGCGCCACCGCCGCCACCCACAGCCCGGCCGGGTGCCGGTCCGTCTCGGCGACGCCGCGTCCGGAGAGGCCGAACGGCGAGCCACGGCCCTCGTCGCGGAGGCGCGCCGCGACCTCGCGCGCATGGTCGGCAGGGACGGCGATGCCCGACGCGTCGCCGGGGCGTCCTGCGATGACGATGCCCACGACGTGACCCTCGTCGTCGAGGAGAGGGCCGCCCGAACGATCGGCGGGAAGCGCCAGGTTGTGGGCCAGCAGTCGGTCGACGGCGGTCCACTCGGTACCGCCGGGAGCGGACGCCGACAGGACGCTCCCCGTCCGCAGCCGCACATCGTCACCGGGAAGGGTGGCCCGGATCTCGTCACCGTCGGCGAGTTCGCGCTCCGACCACTCGATCGCCGTGAAACCGTCGCCCTCGAGGTCGACAACGGCCACACCGTCGCACGGTGACACCCCGAGGACCTTGCCACGCACGCGCTCCTCGCGGCCGTCGACGGTCGCCTCGACCGTGCCGGCGGCGCCCACCACATGGGCGGCCGTGACGACGAGCCCCGACCGGCTGACGACGACGCCGCTGCCCTCGCCGAAGCGGACGGAGCCGGCCGGCGGCTGGGCGATGTCTCCCTCGGCACGGATGGCGACGGTGGCCGCCTCGGCGTCCGCGAACACCCCGTCGCCGTCGCTTGCCGAGACGATTCCGACCGCGACCGCGGCAACGGCGACGGCGGCGGCGATCGCCGTCGCCACGAAGCGGGGACGTCGCCTCGGCGGGGAGTGGGCGGGGGCAGCCACGGGCGATCCGATCAGCGCCGGCGCCGGAGCACCAGCGCCTTGCTGACAGGGACGAGGTCGCGGCGGTACTGACGATGGACGTCGGCGAGGGCTCTGCGGTGTTCTGCCTCCAACTCCTCGATCCGCGAACGGAGCCGGAGCACCTCGCCCTGCGCCTCGGCCAAGCGTTCCTCCAATTCGATGAACCGCTCCACGCCCGTGAGGCTGAGGCCCTCCGCCGTGAGTTCCTGGATGCGTTGGAGGCGCGCAATGTCGGCATCGGAGTAGCGCCGGCTCCCGCCGGCCGTCCGCTCGGGACGAATGAGCCCACGTCGCTCGTAGATGCGAAGCGTCTGGGGATGGACGCCGGCGAGGTCGGCGGCGACGGAGATGACGTACACGGCTCGCTCGGAGCGCTCGTCTCGCCCGCTCCGGCGGCGGCGATCGGAACCAGCAGTGCTCGCCACGTGCTCCTCCTCAGCCTTCTGGCTCACGGGGGTTGGTGCCGTCGAGGTCGGCGAGGCGCTCGAGCAACTCGCGCGCTTCGGGCGACACTTCCCTCGGCACCGCTACCTCGACCTTCACGAGGAGGTCACCGGCGCTCCCGTCGGGCTTCGGCCCGCCCTTGCCGCGAAGGCGCAGCGTCTTGCCGCTCGACGTCCCGGGTGGGATCCGCATCGTCACCTGACCGTCGAGGGTCGGGACCTTGACGTCGGCGCCGAGGGCGGCCTCCGTGTAGGTGACCGGCAGGGTGAGACGAAGGTCGTGGCGCCCGGAGCGGCGGAAGCGGGGGTGTTCACCCACGTGGGTTCGCACCCACAGGTCGCCTGGCGGCCCGCCGTGACGCCCCGGCGCCCCGCGCCCCTTCACGCGGATGCGCTGCCCGTCGCGCACCCCCGGCGGGATCCGCACCTTGATGTCGCGGCGGCGGACTTCGGTGCCGCGGCCGCCGCACGTGCGGCACGGCTTGTCGACGACGCGGCCGTTGCCCTGGCACTGCGGGCAGACCTGTGAGAACGAGAACATCCCCTGGTCGACGGCGACGTTGCCGCTGCCGCCACACTGCGGGCACGGGCGTGGGACGCTTCCCGCCTCGGCGCCGGTGCCGTGGCAATCGGAACAGATCGCCTCGGAGTTGATCGAGACGGTCGTGGTGGCACCCCGGATGGCGTCGGCGAACGACAGATGGAGGTCGGTTTCGAGGTCGGTACCCCGCTGCGGACCGGGTCCTCGTGACGGACCGGCCCGCCCGGCGCCCCGTCGGCCGAACAGCCCGCCGAGGATGTCGCCGAGGCCACCGACGTCGCCCAGGTCCTCGAACCGGACGCCGGCACCGCCGCCGCCGCCGAATCCGCCGAAGCCGCCGCCCGACGCCACCATGCGGCGGACCTCGTCGTACTCCGCCCGCTTCTTGGCGTCGCCGAGGACGTCGTAGGCAGCGGAGATCTCCTTGAAGCGCTCCTCGGCCGCCGCGTCACCGGGTTTGGCGTCGGGGTGGTTCTCGCGGGCCAGTCGCCGGTAGGCCTTGGTGATGTCCTTGGCAGACGCGTCACGCGAGACGCCGAGGACGGCGTAGTAGTCCTTCTCGAACCACTCACGCTGCGGGGGCACGGCGTCAGCCTCCGATCAACCCGCCGCCCCGACCCGCACCATGGCGGGCCGCAGGACGCGGCCGCGGAACCGATAGCCCTGTCGCATGACTTCGGTGACGACGGGATCCCCGTCACCCTCGTCGCGCATGACCGCCTCGTGCTCGTTGGGATCGAACGGGCGACCGAGCGCGTCGACGCGCTCGAGGCCCGACCGCTCGAGCACGGCCAGCAGTTCGGCGTAGACGAGCTCGACGCCCTTCTTCAGCTTTCCGGCGTTGTCGTCGA
>DATLFW010000138.1:0-2750 GCA_035540775.1 Acidimicrobiia bacterium | reverse complement strand
GACCAGCACCTTGGCGCGCGACAGGCCGGCCTCCTCCAGCACGGCGTCGTCGGTGGCGTCGCCCACGATCACCGGAAACCCCGCTTCGGCCGCCGCCTTCCCCCGATCCTCGTCGAGTTCGATGACGACCACCCCCATGGCGTCCGCGACGAGGGGCACGACGGTTCGGCCGACGCGCCCGTAGCCACACACGACCACGTGGTCGTCGAGATCATCGATCCGCCGTTGCATGCGCCGCCTCCCGATCCGGCCGACCTGGTCTTCCAGGATGGCCTCGAACACCGCCGTCACCGTGAAGAACATGGCGCCCACGCCGACGAAGATCAGCCCAATGGTGAAGATCCGTCCCGACGAGTCGAGCGGGTTGACTTCGCGAAAGCCGACGGTCGACACCGTGGTGACGGCCTGGTAGAGGGCGTCGAGAGCGGTGAAGGATTCGACGAGCGAGTACCACGCCGTACCGATTGCAATGACACCGGCGAGCGCGAGCAGCCCCAGCCGGGCCCGAGACCATCCCATGCGTGTCGCCGCCGCTCAGGTGGCGAAGTCCTCCGGGCGGACCTGGTCGAGGAACTCGCGGAACTGCTCGATCTGGCCCTCTTCGTCCTCGCCGTCTTCGCTGTCGAGGAGGACGCCCGCCTCTTCGAGCACCCCTTCGTCGGCGAAGATCGGCACCGGTTCGCCCTGACGGACGGCAAGGGCGATGGCGTCGGACGGGCGGGAGCTGATGCGGTACACCTCGCCGTGCTGGTTGAGCTCGAGCTCGGCGTAGAAGGTCCCGTCGCGGAGTTCCGTGACGTTGACCTGCTGGAGGCGGATCCCCAGCTCACTCCACGTGTTGGTGACGAGATCGTGCGTCATCGGGCGGGGGGTCTCGATCCCCTGGAGCGCGTAGACGATGGCAGTCGCCTCAGGCTGGCCGATGAAGATCGGGAGGTGGCGGCGTCCGGGTGACTGTTCGCGGAGCAAGACGATGGGTTGGTTCGTCGCCTGCTCCACCCTCACGCCCACGAGGTCCACGCGGATCACGGCTGCTCCCTTCGGCGTCGCGACGTTGGTGCGGATGGAGTTCGTTCGGCTGCCGTCGGCTTCTCGGGCCAGGGTACCACCGGGTCGGCGCCGCCAATCGCGGCCCTCTCCGGTGGTCACGACCCGTACAGGGACTCGACGTGGAGATCGGGGTCGTCTTGGAGGCCTCGCACATCACCCGCCACGATCTGGCGGAGGTTGCGGTAGCGCTCGGCGAAGTCGAGGCCGTACCCGAGCACGAACTCGTCGTCGAGATCGAAGCCCCGGTAGTCGATGTCGACGGGGACGATGCGGCGGCGGAGCCGGTCGAGCATCGTGGCAACCCTCACCCGGGCAGGGGCCTGCTCCTGCAGGTGACGCACGAGGTAGGTGAGGGTGAGACCGGTGTCGACGATGTCCTCGACGAGGACGACGTCTCGTCCTTCGATGTCGATCTCGACGTCCTTCACGATCCGGACTCGCCCGGAGTCGGGAGCGAAGTGCGAGATGGCGATGAAGTCGACTTCGACGGGCACGGAGAGGTGCCGTACGAGATCGGCGAGCAGCAGCACCGACCCCTTGAGGACGGCGATCGCCACGAACCCGTCGGGGTGGTCAGCCGAAATCTCGCCCGCCATCCGGGCGACGGCTGCCTGCACGTCGTCGCCCTCGAAGAGCGTGGGGGGCGGCCTCAATCCTCGAGGGCGCCCTGGAGGGCGCTGCGGAGCATGGCGGCTCGCATCCCACTCCCCAGCTTGGCCAGCTCTGCGACCAGCTCCCGGGCGTTGCGGCGCGCCTCGGGGTTCCGTTGCTTCAGGAGCGGCGTGACGAGTTGGCCCACGAAGGCCGCCTCCCGCTCGGCGAACGTCTTGTACATCCGCAGGTGGCGGGGCTCGACCCCGTGACGCATGAACCCACGGGCGAGGCGAGCGACGACGAGCGCCTGCTCGTCGTAGAGCGGCTTGTCACCACTGGTGTCGGGAGGCGGAAGGAGGCCGTACCCCTCGAGCTCGCGGAGCATCTTCTCTTCGAGGCCCGTCGCCCGCGCGAGTTCCTCCCGGGTGAGGGCGGCTCCCGACTGTTCGGACCGAGCGTCGGCCGCCTCGCTGCCGTCGCTGTTCTCGTTCCGGTTGCCGCCACCGTTCCCGTTGCCGTTGTCGGCCGCGCCCGTGCGCTGCATGCGTGTGGCCTCCTCGGCATCGCCGTCGGGGTCGGGCAGCACCGCGTCGACGTCCTCGGCGATGTCGGCGGCGTCGTCCTCCTCGCGCCGGGCGAGGCGGTTCTTGATGACCTTGAGCGGCAGGTAGTTGTCCTTCTGCTGGCGGAGAATCCACCGGAGCCGCTCGACGTCGTCCTCGAAGAACTTCCGGTACCCCGACGGGGTGCGCTCCGGGGCGATCAGGCCCTGGCTCTCGAGGAAGCGGATCTTCGACACGGTGACGTCGGGAAATTCCTCTTGGAGGAGCGTCAGCACCTCGCCGATGGAGCGGTGGTCGTCGCTCACGCCACCGAATCTCCGGGCCCGTAGAACACGAGGCGGAACTTGCCGATCTGGATCTCGTCGCCATGGCGCAGCGGCGCCTCGTCGACGCGATTGCGGTTCAGGTAGGTGCCGTTCAGGGAGCCGACGTCGCGCACGGTGTAGTCGTCACCCGACCGCACCACCTCGGCGTGCTTGCGCGAGACGGTCACGTCGTCAAGGAGGATGTCGGCCTCTGGATGGCGACCGAGTCGAGTCAGGT
>DATLFW010000137.1:0-3849 GCA_035540775.1 Acidimicrobiia bacterium | reverse complement strand
GCCCTTGGCGGACGACTTCGTGGTCGTCTGCGAGGAAGATCCGGATCACGTTCGCGGCCTCGTCCATCGGCTCCATGGTGGCGCGTTCCTCGAGGGGTTGCATGCCATGCAGTGTGCGGGACGAAACCCTCCCACCAGCAGGGTCCCGCGGCCCGGCGCACTGGGACCTTCTCCCTCCCACAGGGTGACGGTCGGCATTCGGGGCGATCCGGTCCTGTGGGTACGGTGAGTTCAGCGAGGCCCGTCAGGGCGAACGCGAAGCGACCACCGGGAGGTGCCGGATGGCGAAGACGACGATCGTGGTGGGTGTCGACGGTTCGGAGAATTCCGCCCGGGCCCTCGCCTGGTGCCGGGAAGTGGCGCCGGGCCTCGACGCCGAGGTCGTGGCCGTCCACGCCCACGGGCTCCCGTCGTACACGCTGCCGATGTACGACGTCCCCGCGGTGGCGACCCACGAGCAGGAGTGGCGCGACGAGGCGCGACGGGCGCTGGAGGAGGAGTGGATCGTCCCCCTCGGTGACGTCCCGCACCGCGCGCTCGTCGTCGACGGCACGCCGGCGCACGTCCTCATGCAGGTCGCCGACAAGGAAGACGCGGCCATGATCGTCGTGGGGTCGAGAGGGCGGGGCGGATTCGCCGAGCTCCTTCTCGGATCGGTGAGCCATCAGCTCGCCCACCACACGACCCGGCCGCTGGTGATCGTCCCGCCCGAGGTTCGCTGAGCCGACGGCGGGCTCGGGCACGCAGCACGGCCCCTGAATCCGGTCCGTACAATCCAAAGCATGCCGGAGCGTGCCCTGGCGGCAGCGAAGATGGAGCGCCTGCTCGACGCCGTGATGGCCGTCGGTACGTCACTCGACCTCCCGAGCACCCTCCGCAAGATCGTCGAGTCGGCGTGCGCGCTCGTCGACGCCCGATACGGCGCCCTCGGCGTCATCGGCCCCGACCGCCGGCTCACCGAGTTCGTCCACACCGGGCTCGACGACGCGACCGTCGACGCCATCGGGACCCTGCCGGAGGGCCGCGGGATCCTCGGCCTGCTCATCCTCGAACCGAAACCGGTTCGGCTCTCCGAGATCTCCGCCCATCCCGACTCGTACGGGTTCCCGGCCAACCACCCCCCGATGTCGAGTTTCCTCGGCGTGCCCATCACGGTCAGGAACGAGGTGTACGGCAACCTCTACCTGACGGAGAAAGAAGGGGGAGGCGATTTCACCGACGACGACGAGCGGCTCGTCGTCGGCCTCGCGGGAGCCGCCGGCATCGCCATCCAGAACGCCCGGCTGTTCGACGAGACCGTCCGGCACGCCAATCGACTGGAGGCGATCCGGGAGATCACCAGCCGGCTGATCGGCGGGGTGCCACTCGACGACCTGCTCCAGTTGATCGTGCACCGAGCCCGAGAGCTGGCGTCCGCCGATCGCGCCGCCATCTCCCTCCCCGACGGTTGGCCCGAGCCGAGCGACGACGCCTCGCTCGTCATGGCGGTCACCGCCGGGAGCGACAGCGACGATCTCAAGGGAACCCGCCTCCCGCGCGACGGGTCGATCGCCGGCGACGTCCTTCGCTCGGGAGAGCCCGTGTGGCTGAGCGACGCGGCGTCCGACGAGCGGATCGCGCCGTCGCTCTTCGCGGACCGGCGCATGGGCCCGGCGATGTTCGTGCCCCTCACCTACGACGGCGAGCCGTTCGGAACGCTGTCGTTGATGAACGACCGGCACGGCCGCGAATTCACCGAGGGTGACTTCGAACTGATCCAGACGTTCGCCGACCAAGCGTCCGTCGTGGTGCGGTACCTGCGAGCACAGGAGGAACTCGAGCGCCTCGTCCTCATCGAGGATCGCGAGCGCATCGCCCGCGATCTCCACGACACCGTCATCCAGCAGCTGTTCGCCATCGGCATGACGCTCCAGTCGGTCGAACCGAGCATCGCCGACGAGAACGTGAGCCGCCGGGTGACCGAAGCCGTCGACGGTCTCGACCGCACCATCCGCGACATCCGGGGCGCCATCTTCGCCCTCCAGGCGGCACGCCGGTCGGCCCGGGGCCTGCGGGTCGACGTCCTCGCGCTCGCCAACGAACTGACTCCCACGCTCGGCTTCCAGCCACGGGTGAAGTTCGAGGGCGCCGTCGACTCCATGATTTCGGAGCAGCTCGCAGAGGAGGTCCTCGCCACCCTGCGGGAGGCCCTGACGAACGTCGCCAAGCACGCCGACGCAACCCGGGCCGAAGTGATGGTGCGGGCGACCGACCGGGTCGAGGTGGCGGTCACCGACGACGGGAAGGGGATCCCCCGCGCCCCTGCCGTCTCCAACAGTCAGCACGGGCTCCGCAACATGCGCGCCCGCGCCGAGGCCTACGGCGGCAGCTTCGACGTGCGAGCCCTCGAGGGCTGCGGGACCGAGCTCGTCTGGACCGTGCCCTTGCGCTGAGCGCGCCTCCGGACGACGCCGCTTCCGGGTCACGCGAACGGGACAACAAGGCGCCCGTTTCGGTTTCCCGGCTCCCGTCGGTGGGAACGGCCCACGGGACACGGCCCGACGAAGGAGGCCACTGATGCGTGCTGTCGTCTACCACGGTCCCGGTGAGAAGGCGTGGGAGGAGGTTCCCGATCCCCAACTCGTCGACGCCACTGACGCCATTGTCCGCGTCGACGCCGTCACGATCTGCGGCACCGACCTCCACATCCTCAAAGGCGACGTACCCGCTGTCACCGACGGCCGCGTCCTCGGCCACGAGGCGGTCGGGACGGTCGAGCAGGTCGGGGACGCGGTGACGACGGTGCAGCCCGGCGATCGTGTTCTCGTATCGTGCATCTCTGCATGCGGGCGGTGCCGCTACTGCCGAGCCGCCCAGTACGGCCAGTGCCTCGGCGGCGGCGGGTGGATCCTCGGCCACCTCGTCGACGGCACCCAGGCCGAGATGGTGCGGGTGCCCTTCGCCGACACGTCGACGTACCGGGTGCCGGACGGCGTGTCCGACGAGCAGGTCCTGATGCTCGCCGACATCCTGCCGACGGGCTACGAGGTGGGTGTCCTGAACGGCGCCGTCCAACCCGGTGACGTGGTGGCCGTCGTCGGGGCCGGGCCCATCGGGCTCGCCGCCATCACCGGTGCACAGCTGTTCTCGCCGTCGGCCGTCGTCGCCATCGACCTCGCCGACAGCCGTCTCGAAGCCGCCAAGCAGTTCGGCGCCACGACCACCGTGAACAACGGGCACGACGACCCCGTCGCCCTGCTGCATTCGATGACCGACGGCCTGGGGGCCGACGTCGCCATCGAGGCGGTCGGCGTGCCGGACACCTTCGAGCTGTGCGCTCGCCTGATCCGACCCGGTGGCCGGGTGGCGAACGTCGGCGTGCACGGCACCCCGGCGACGCTGCATCTCGAGGACCTCTGGATCCGCAACGTCACGATCACGACGGGCCTCGTCGACACGTTCTCGACGCCGACGCTCCTCCGGCTCGTTGCGACCGGACAGCTCGACGCCAGCCGCTTCGTGACCCACCACTTCGCCTTCGACGACTTCATGGAGGCCTACGACGTCTTCAGCCGGCCGGCCGACACCGGCGCGCTCAAGGTCGTACTCACCCGCAACGGCCGCCACTGAGGCGCGCCCCTTTCGGCCGTTCTTCGGCGTCCTGACGACTGAAAACGGCCGAAAGGATCGGGGCGCGAGGGGTCAGCGGCGCCGGGTGCCCGCCGGGGCGTCGGCGCCGACCTCGCGGCGGTCGAGGGGGCGGACGGCCGGGCCGTTGAGGACGGTTCCCTCGGTCGAGAACCGTGACCCGTGGCACGGACAGTCCCAACTCGTCTCGGCGTCGTTCCATGCCAGCGTGCACCCCATGTG
>DATLFW010000136.1:0-5012 GCA_035540775.1 Acidimicrobiia bacterium | reverse complement strand
TCGCCGGCGCCGACGCCGTCGTCCACCTGGCGTGGATCTTCCAGCCCACCCACGACCCGATCGCCACCTGGCGCAACAACGTGATCGGCACCAAGCGTCTCCTCGAGGCGGTCGTCGACGCCGGGGTCGGAGCGCTGGTGGTGGCGTCCTCCGTCGGGGCGTACTCGCCCGGTCCGTCCGACGACGGTCCGGTCGACGAGTCGTGGCCGACCGACTCGTGGCCGACGGCCGCGTACGGCCGCGAGAAGGCATACGTGGAGCGGCTCCTCGACGCCTTCGAGCTGCGCCACCCCGACGTCCGGGTGGTGCGGCTCCGCCCCGGCTTCATCTTCAAGCGGTCGTCGGCCGAGCAGCAGCGCCGCCTCTTCGCCGGCCCGTTCGTCCCGGGCGCCGTGCTCCGTCCGGCCCTCGTGCCGGTGATCCCCAACCTCCCCGGCTTCCGCTTCCAGGCCCTGCACTCGGACGACGCGGCCGAGGCGTACCGGTTGGCGGTGATGCGGGACGTGCGGGGCGCCTTCAACGTCGCTGCGAACGACCTCGTCGACGCTCCGCTCCTCGCCGACCTGTTCGACGCCCGGGTCGTGCCGGTGCCACGCGCCGTCGCCCGGCGCACCCTGGCGGCGTTGTGGCAGCTCCATGTCCTCCCGGCGTCACCCCACCTGCTCGATCTCGCCCTCCGGCTCCCCCTCATGGACGTTCGCCGGGCGCATTCGGAACTGGGGTGGCAGGCGACCCGGACGGCTCGCCAGGCCCTCGCCGAGAACCTCGCCGGGATGCGCGAGGGTGCGGGCGGCGAGACGCCGCCGCTCGCTCGCGAGGCGGCCGGCGTCGGCCGGGCCGAGGAGCTGCGCACCGGCGTCGGCGAGAAGGGCGGCGTGACGGCCGACCGGCGCTGATCGCTTGCCCGGCCCCTCTCCCTCTCCCTGCCCGTATTCCCCCGATTGGGGGTTGTGGCGCCCTCCGCTGCCTCCGTACGGTGGCGACATACGATGCTGTATATCGAAATGCCTGTGACAATTCCGCGAAGGCAGCGCCGTACGTGCGTACAGGGCGTGACGGTGCGAAGGAGCGTCGTCGCGAAGACCCCGGTCCCGATTCCAGCGATCACGAGAGGACGTGTCGACGAATGCCAGCCGTTTCTTCACCCGCCGGGCGGTCACGCTGCTCGGTGCGGGCGCCGCCCTGCTCCTGGCCCTTCCGGGGCTGATGCCCGGTGCTCAGGCGTCGGGCCCCTTCGTGCAGTGGGACCGGCGCAATGACGGCCCCATCAACGCCAACACCTGGAACACCGCTTCCTCGTACGTGGCCTTCACCCCGACACACTCGGCGTTCGACACCGTGCAGCTCTGCATTGCTGGCGACACGTCGGACGTGCGGGTCGTCATCCGTGAGGGCTCCGACAGCGAGCCCATCGTCGGAACGAGCGGCGTCGAGACGACGCTCCCCGGTGACGGGTTCTTCAGCATCGTCTTCACCCAGCTCACGTTCACCTTCGACGACCCGGTTGCGCTGACACCGGGCGAGACGTACGTGATCGACACCGCAGGTGGCCGGCCTGTCGTTCTCGGCCCAAGGACCGCTCGACCTGGCCAACCCGTTCGGGACCGGTGGCGACATGTGGTTCCGCGAGGGGCTCAGCTCGGACCTGCCCGACGCGTCCAGCGTGGCGGCCCCCACCTGCCCGCTCGTCTCGCCGTCGACCGTCTGACCCGACGAGCGATCCGAAGCTCCACCGGCGAGGGCCCGGTGCCGTCAGGCGCCGGGCCCTTCCGCGTCTCGCGTCCCCACCCCTTGCTCCCGGCCCGATTTCGGCCGTTCATGGCGGTCACGTGGCCATCAACGACCGAAAGCGCCACACATCGTGAGGGGTGAGGCGCCGCTCCGGAAATGTGCCTTCGCTCACCCATTCGGGGGAAGACGGATGATTCGGACGGTTCGTACGATCCGCCCGCTGCTCAAAGGGTGGGCGGCTGAAGTGAGACACGACAAAGGAGACGACATGAAGCGCATGGTGCGATGGCTTGCCATCAGCGCAGGAGCAGCTCTGACCGTCACCCTCCTGCCGGCATCGCCGGCGTCTGGAGCCGGTGCGGCTGCTGGAGTGTTCCTCGGATCGGCGTCGGTGACGCCGCTCTACTACCCGACCTCGGATGTCTGCATCCTGGGCGGTAGCCCGACGTGCCCCGCCAAGACTGGTAGGTGGACGTTCGGTGGGTCGGGTGTGGGTGCCGGCGCAGACAGCGACGAAACCGCGGTCGGCACTCTCTCGGCTGGAGCGTCGGGCGACCTCGGCGCGTCGCACACGCTCAACGTTGGTGCCTACTGCGGCATCTCCGGGGGCAAGAACGGACTCGGCTCGGCGAGCGTGACGGACGCAGTCGGTGGCCACTCCGTCAACGCCAGCCTTTCGGAGGTCGGTTGGAACACCAGCGCAGCCTCGCTCATCGTCTTCGACGGTGAAGCCCTCGACGAGGACGGCGACGAGGGTGACCTCGTGGGTCTCGTGAGTGCCATCCCCGACCCGACGGCCGGGAGCTGCCGTGACGGCACCGCCGAGACCTTCGTTGTCGTCGGCGCGGCTGTCATCCAGACCGCCGCCGGGGACGTCCTCCCGCTGCTTCACGACGCGGCGTAGGACGACGACGGTTCGGGCGGACCGTTTCGGCACCGCCCACTGCAGCCAGGAGGGCCCGCCGGGATCAACCGGCGGGCCCTCTGCCGTCACCGCTCGCCAAAAAAATTCTCCGAATTCGCGACACCTTTTCGGCCCTTCGACGTGTACCTCGTGAGGGCCAGCGCAGTGTCGAGTCAGGTCGTTCTCGAGGAGGACGTCGCCCGAATGATGCACAAGCACACGGTCGAGGCAGCACGCATGATCGGTCAGTCCGGTTCCGAGAGCGAAGGCGTCGGAGGCCGCCCCGTGTCCCGCGACCAGCAGCCACGGCACCGCCTTCGGCAGCTGCTCTGCGTCATCACGACACTTTCCCTGTTGGTTGTGGCCGGCGAGGGCGTCGGTCAGGCAGCGGCCGCCGCCGAGCCGGTCACGGTGGGTGCCTTGGAGGTAGCAGAGCCCGTTCAGGTTCGAGGAAAGCTGCCCCTCTTCGAGCGTTTGGCTCCCCAACCCGACGAGCCGACCGTGGCGCAGACGTACCTCATCGTCAACCCCCGGACGCGGCGCGGATACCAGATCTACCTGTCGCACAACTGGGACCGCGACAAGGTCGGGATCACCCGCTTCAACAGCCAGGCCACTTACACGGTCGTCTGGTCGTTCGATCTCGATACCCTCAAGCCGATTCGCCGGGTCGTCATCCCCCAGTTCCTGCCCTACGGAGCGCCCGTCATCTCGAACTGGCACGCTGGCGGGCTCATCCACACCATCGACGAGGAAGGCGGGAGATTCTTCCTGGCCGGGGTGGGCATCGGTGATAGCGGCATCGCAGCCGATCGGGCCTTCCGGTTGGCCGTCGTCGACGAGAGCAAGCTCGACGATGGTGAGTCCAACTTCTTTAGCTTTCGGGGGATCCCCATCCTCCAGCGGGCGGAGCTGGAGCGGTCGCTTCCGTTCGGCATGGCGTTTTCGGAGCGAAGCGGATCGGGCAAGCTGCTCCTGCTGTTCAGCCTCGACGGGCGACGGGACACCGTCAACACCGCCGCCCCGACACACCACCGTCTCGTCCAGTGGGACGCGAACTCGGGCGCAGGCGATTGGAGCCTTCCCCTCGACCAGTGTGCGAGCGGGGTGTTGGCGCCAGGGGCAGATAGCGACCTCTGGTATCAGCTCGCGATCGTGCGGACCGACCGCTACGTGCTGATCCCCTGCCAGGACGGCACCAATGCCAAGGTGGTGAAGATCCCCCTCGACGGCAGCGGCCGCCCCGTCGCTGATGCACAGGAGTCCTTCGGCCTCCCCAGAAAACTCGGTTCGACACTGGCAGACCCCGCCTCTGGTCGGCTCTTCATCGCCGCACGAAGCCAAGGCGTGAGCTGGTGGGCGTTCGATGGCGACGACGAGGCGTTCGTCGGTGTTGCCGGCACGACTCTTTGGGCGGGTTACGCGTCGTCGGCTGGTATCGACCAGGCGAGCGGCCGTATCTATTCCCTCGTTCCCGACCACGTCAATGGCATCGGTGACGACATTCGAGCGGTGGAGGGCGGTCTGTTCATCGGCGACATGCGCCTGACGCCGACGTCGCAGTTTGACCGCTTCGTCCCGGAAATCGACGACCAGTCGGTGTTCCAGATCGGCGTGGACAATCGGGCGGGCCCGGGCCTCCGGCGGGTGTTCGTTCTCCGCGGAATGATCGCCGGCGGATCTGCACTGCCCGACTACCCGTCGACCGAGGACTCGCGGGCGCCGGCATTCGACGACGGCTACACGGTGGTCGAAGATCGCCTGCCGATCCCCCGCCAGCCGAGCCGCTTCGGCGATCTCGATGCCCTGACCGACGGGGTGAAGCCCGTTCCCGGGTTGACGCAGGAGAAGTTCGAAAGCGAAGGATCGGGCTTCGGGTTCCGTCACCTCCTCGTGCGGGGCATCAACTCGCTTCCCGGCGCCCACCTCAATCTCGACACGCAGGGCACCTGCTACACGAACGATCGCGAGATCGTCCTCGGTGCCGTTACGTCAGCGAAGCTCTCCGACCTCGTCGCTTCCGCAGCGAGCGTCTCGCTGAATATCGACCAAGGGACGCAGGTCGATCTCGAGAAGCCAGGGACGCGGTGCTGGCCGGTGGCTGCCTCGCTCCTTCCTCTGAGCGACCAGGACGCCTCCGAGGTCAAGAACTTCGTCGACTTCAACGCCGGGCAGGGTCAGTGGAAGGACGACGACCTCAAGGCCGAATGCACCGGGACCCGTGACGTCGAGTCCGCCGAACGGGAGGAGAACTTCCAGGCCTATCGCGCCCGCACGAACTGCCGACAGGCGGAGGGACGAGTTTCCGCTGCCGCTTCGAGCGAGATTCTCGTTCGGCCCGAACTTCCAGTCCGCGTGGCTTCGACCGACACGGTCG
>DATLFW010000135.1:0-8654 GCA_035540775.1 Acidimicrobiia bacterium | reverse complement strand
ACAAACTCCTCCGCGTTGTCCTCGAGGACCTCGTCGATTTCGTCCAAAAGGTCGTCGAGCTCGGCCTTCAATTTCTCGCCTTGGCGCGCGGGAGCGGGGACCGTCTCCTGCACCTCGTCGGTGCGGGCGGGAGCCTGCTTCCGCTTCTGCTCTCGTTCTGCCATGGAAACCGGTCCTCCTAGGAACCCAACGCTTCGAGCAGCTGCGCCGGGGTCTCGCATGCTGCTAACAGCGTATCGACGTGTGCCGCCGTTCCTTTGAGGGGTTCCATCATCGGCACCCGGCGCAGGGGGTCGGCGCCCAGGTCGAAGACGAGGGAATCCCAGTTGGCGGCGGAGATTGACTCGGCCCACCGCTGGAGGCACCTGCCCCGGAAGTAGGCGCGAGTGGTGGTGGGCGGCTCGGTGGTGGCCCGCAGGACGGACTCCTCGTCGACCAGCCGCTCGGTGCCGATGCGGGCGAACAGCGACCGGCCGGGCCTCACGTCATGGTACTGGAGGTCGAGGGCGGCCAGGCGCGCGTCCGACCACGCCAGGTCGTGGCGCTGGCGGTAGGCGTCGACCAGCTGGTACTTCGCCACCCAGTCGAGCTGGGAGGCCAGGCCCATGGGGTCGGCCTCGAGCTGGGCCAGCACGTCCTCCCAGCGGCGCAGGACGTCGCCGCCCACCTCTTCGCCCACCGCCTCCAGGCCCCGGCTCTCGGCCCACTTGCGGCCCCGGTCGAGCAGCTCCCACTGGATCTCCAGGGCGGTCATGCGCCGGCTGTCGGCCAGCTCGAGGGGGCGGGCCAGGCTGAGGTCGTAGGACACCTGGCGGTGGGCCTGGACGGGGTTGGCCAGCGACAGGTCGCCGTCGCCCACGTCGCCGTCCTCGATCATGGCCAGCACGATGGCGGTGGCGCCGACCTTCAGGTAGGTAGACACCTCGGCCAGGTTGGCGTCGCCCACGATCACGTGGAGGCGGCGGTACTTCTGGGCGTCGGCGTGGGGCTCGTCGCGGGTGTTGACCAGGGGCCGCTTCAGCGTGGTCTCGAGGCCCACCTCCTCCTCGAAGAACTCGGCCCGCTGGCTGAGCTGGAACCGCACGTCCGACGACGCCGACCCGGGCGCCTCGCTGCCGACCTTGCCCGCCCCCGTGTAGATCAGGCGGGTCACGAAGTGGGGGGTGACCAGCTGGGCGATCTGGGAGAAGGGGACCGAGCGGTCCATCAGGTAGTTCTCGTGGCAGCCGTAGGAGTTGCCCTTGCGGTCGGAGTTGTTCTTGTAGACGACCACCTCCTGGCCAGGGGGCAGGGTCTCGGCCGCCGCCTCGATCGAGCGGGCCAGGATGCGCTCCCCCGCCTTGTCGTAGCGGACCAGCTCCAGGGCGTCGCCGCACTCGGGCGTGGAGTACTCGGGGTGGGCGTGGTCTACGTAGTAGCGGGCGCCGTTGGTGAGCACGGCGTTGACCAGGTGGGTCTCCACCTCGGGGGCCATGGCCCCCTCCCGGGCGAAGCCGCGGGCGTCTTTGCCGGGGCTCTCGTCCTCGAAGTCCCAGGCCACGGGGTTGCCGGGGCCGGCGGCCGAGGCCATGCGGGCCAGGCGGGAGACGTAGGAGTTGATGAGCAGGGACGAGGCGGCGATGGGGTTGGACTCGCCGGCGCCGCGCAAGACGATCCCGTACTCGGTCTCGATCCCGCACACCTTGCGGATGGCCATGACGAGGCCGACCCTACCCCCTGGGCGCGGCCGAGTTTGCCGCGCCGCGAAAGGCCCGCTCTAGAGGTACTGGCCCGTGCCCACCCGCTCGATGGCCCGGCCCCCCTTGGCCTCCTTGCCCTCGGCCATGAGGGTGCGCACGTAGACGATGCGCTCGCCCTTCTTGCCCGAGATCTTCGCCCAGTCGTCCGGGTTGGTCGTGTTGGGCAGGTCTTCGTGCTCGCGGAACTCCTGGAGGATCGCCGCAATCAGGTCGTCGGCGTTGATCCCCGGTTCGCCGCCCGCGATCTGGCGCTTGATCGCCGACTTCTTCGCCCGCCGGACGATGTTCTCGATCATGGCCCCCGACGAGAAGTCCTTGAAGTAGAGGATCTCCTTGTCGCCGTTCTGGTACGTGACCTCGAGGAACCGGTTCTCGTCCTCGGTCGAGTACATCTCCGCCACGGCGGCGTCGATCATCTTCGTCACGGCCCGCTCGCGATCGCCGTCGGCTCGCGTCACTTCCTCCTCCCCGAGCGGGAGGTCGGGCGTGAGGTAGCGGGAGAAGATCTGCTTGGCCGATTCCTCGTCGGGCCGCTCGATCTTGATCTTCACGTCGAGGCGGCCGGGCCGGAGGATGGCCGGGTCGATGAGGTCTTCGCGGTTGGAGGCCCCGATCACGATGACGTTCTTCAGGCTCTCGACGCCGTCGATCTCGGCGAGCAGCTGCGGCACGATCGTCGACTCGATGTCGGAGCTGATCCCGGTGCCGCGGGTGCGGAAGAGGGAGTCCATCTCGTCGAAGAAGACGATGACGGGCACGCCTTCTTCGGACTTCTCGCGGGCTCGCTGGAAGATCAGGCGGATCTGCCGCTCGGTCTCGCCGACGTACTTGTTGAGCAGCTCCGGGCCCTTGATGTTGAGGAAGTACGACCGGGTGTTGGGGTTGCCCGTCTTCTCGGAGACGCGCTTGGCGAGTGAGTTGGCGACCGCCTTGGCGATGAGCGTCTTGCCGCACCCCGGCGGCCCGTAGAGGAGGATGCCCTTCGGCGGCTGCAGCTTGTGCTCGTGGAAGAGGTCGGCGTACAGGTACGGCAACTCCACGGCGTCTTGGATCTGTTCGATCTGCTCGTCGAGGCCGCCGACGTCGTCGTAGGAGATGTCGGGGACCTCCTCGAGGATCAACTCCTCCACCTCGGGGCGAGGCAGCCGCTCCACGATGAGTCCCGACCGCATGTCCATGAGCAGGGAGTCGCCTGCCCGCAGCGTGGCGCCGATCAGGTTCTCGGCGAGCTCGCACACACGCTCCTCGTCGGCCCGGCCGACGATGAGGACGCGCTCGCCGCCCTCCATGAGCTCCTTCAGAGTCACCACCTCGCCCGACCGCTCGTTCTCGCGGACGAGGACGACGTTGAACGAGTCGTTGAGGACGACCTCCATGCCGCGCTCGAGCCGGTCGATTTCGATCTCGGGGTGAATCGAGACCCGCATCTTGCGCCCCGACGTGAACACGTCGACGGTGCCGTCGTCGTTGGTGGAGAGGTAGGTGCCGTACGCCGACGGCGGCGTGGTGAGCTTCTCGACCTCCTCGCGCAGCGCTGCGATGTGCTCGCGCGCCTCGCGCAGGGTCGCCGAGAGCTTCTCGTTCTGCGACAGTGCCTGGGCGAGTTGCCCCTTCGTCTCAAGGAGCCGCTCCTCCAGGGTCCGGACGCGCTTGGGGGCATCCTGGAGTCGGCGCCGGAGAACGACGACCTCCTCCTCGAGGGTCTTCACCTGCTCCTGGAGGGCTGCGACCTCAATCTCGTAGTCCTCGAGCCGCTTCTCGTACTCGCCGGAAGCCGTCGTCACCACCCCCTTCGGGCTGCTGTCCTGGCCGGGCGACCGTCGGGTCGGCCTGCCTCGGACCGCCTGGGCGCACCTTAGCCCGCGCTCGCGGACCGACCGTGCGATCTTCCACCCTCTCCATCGGCATGCAATCGCTCGGGTGGAGTCGTGTGGATTTCCACGGTGCTTCCCGTATTAAACTCGATGCAGACGGACGGCCGGTGGCCGTTCGGAACGGACGCCTGCTGTGGCCGGCGAACACGCCGTCCCTGACGAAGGAGTGAGACCAACCCATGGGCATGAAGGTCTGGATCGACCAGGATCTCTGCACCGGCGACGGACTCTGCGAGGAGATCGCACCCGACGTCTTCACGCTCCTCGACGACGGGCTGGCGTACGTCAAGGAAGGCGACAAGATCTACGCCACGGCGCAGGGCAACCCGCAGGGCGCCGAGGGGCTCGCCAACGTCCCCGCCGGTCAGGAAGAGGCGGTCATCGAGTCGGCGGAGGAGTGCCCCGGTGAGTGCATCTTCATCGAGGTCGACGGCTAGGGCGTTCCGCCCCCTCGTCACACCGTGCTCTTCCGTCTTGGGGGAGTTGTGTCCGCACAGCGAGCACAACTCCCCCAAGACGCGTCTGGCCCCCGAGACGGGTGCGCGGCGGGTCAGGCGAGGCAGGGGCCGGTGCCGACGGCGTCGGTCGCGGTGGCGGCCGCCTCGAGCATCGGCCGCACCTCCTTGTCGGTGAGCGCGTAGGCGGTGTTCGGGTCGTCGGGTGCGATGGCGAACGCCACGCCCACCACCTCACCAGCCTGGTTCACGAACGCACCACCGGAGTCTCCGGGGCGGAGCTGCGCCGCCATGATGAACACGTCACGACGGGTGCGGTTGGCGTCGTAGATGTCGCGTCCCAACGCCGTGACCCGATCGCTGACGGCGGCCGGCGAGACCTCGAGCGGCCCGCCGCCGGGGTGACCGTAGACCGCCCCGGTCGTGCCCTCTGCACCCTCGGTCACCGGGAGCGGCGTGCGCTCGAGCGACGGCACCCGCAGGACCGCAAGGTCGCGATTCGGATCGAAGGCGACGACGATGGCGTCGTGCTCCTCGCCGTCCGCATCCTCGACCTTCGTGTCGGACTCGCCGGCCACCACGTGGGCGTTCGTCACCACCAGCTGCGGGCCGGCGACCCAGCCGCTCCCCTCCTGGATCTTCCGGCACGCCTGCCCTTCGACCTTCACCGTGGAAGCGATCACGCGGTTGTGCACGTCGGGCGGGATCCCGCTGGCGGCCGGCGGCGGCCCGGCGTACCGCTCCTCGCCCGGATCGAACACCTGCGGGAACACGCCGTCGCCGAGGAGGCGGCGCAGGTCACGCAGGTCCTGGGGCACCTCGGGGGTGACGGCCGCCAAGACCTTCAAGATCGTCGAACCGCGCGTCGCTTCCGACGTCCAGCCCTGCACCGACCGAAGCGCCGGCGTGAGCATCCAGAAGATGGCGAGGATCCCGACCGCCCCGAGGACCGCGCCCGCCGTCCGGTCGTACTGGCGGAGGCCAGGGCCGACACGCAACGTCGCGTGCAGGGCGGCGCCGATGGCCAGACCGAGACCCTGGCCGAGCATCCCCGACGCCAGGAGGAAGGCGATGGCGGCGAGGACCCGAACCCCGGAATCGGCGTTGTCGAAGTACTCCACGACGTTCGGGAGGAACTGGACGCCGACGAAGATGCCGATGGCCAGCCCGGCCCACGACGTGATCCGGGCCAGGAAACCGAGCCGGTACCCACCCACGATGGCGGACGCCACCGAGAGGAGGATGAGCAGGTCGAGGAGGTTCACCGAGGGACCGAGCGGTCAGCGTCGCGGGGCGTCCGCGTCGAGGAGCCGGGCGTGCGTGAGAAAGCCGGTGTGGGCGACCATCCGATGATCGGGGCGCACCGACCGCTCGGTCACGTGCCAGGTGCGGTGCAGGACCTCGAGCGTCTCGACCATGCCGAAGCGGGAACCTTCCAGGGCTTCACTGAGCTGGGCGACCTGCCCGATCGTCGGCAGGTACGCCAGGAAGATACCGCCTGGCCGAAGGGAGACCTCGGCATGCTTGACGAGCTGCCACGGCTCGGGCAGGTCGAGCACGATGCGGTCGAGGTCTTGCTCGTCGATCCCCTCGTAGGAGTCGCGCACCTCGATCGTCAGCGGAAGCTCTCGGCTCCCGATCTCGGCCCCGTAGAACTCCTCGATGTTGCGGGTGGCCCGGGCTGCGAAGTCGTCGCGCGCCTCGTACCCGATCACGCGTCCCTCGGGTCCCACCGTGCGGAGCAGCGCCATCGTGAGTGCTCCCGACCCGACGCCCGACTCGAAGACGCGGTGGCCCGGACGGATGTCGGCGAGCATCAGGATCGGCCCGATGTCCTTGGGGTAGATGACCTGGGCGCCCCGCGGCATCTTCAGGATGTACTCGGCCAGGGTCGGCCGCAGGGCGACGAGCTTGGCCCCCATCGACGTGCGGACGACCGAGCCTTCTTCGACGCCGATGATGGTGTCGTGGGGAAGGGTGCCGGTGTGGAGGTGGAAGACGGCCCCCTCCTCCAGCGTCAGGAGATAACGCTTCTCCTTGGTGCCGACGAGCATCACCCGCTCGCCGGCCCGCAACGGACGTCCCATTACCCCGCCTTCCGGCGCAACTCGACCGGTGACGAGCCGCTCGGCATCGCCCCGCCCGCCCGCTCGACGAGGCGGCAGAAGGCACACACGTCGCCGGGCGTCGGGGCCCCGCACTGCGTACACGCGCCCAGGTCGTCGCGCTCCTCCTCGGCATCGCCGGCGAAGCGACCGTGGGCACGCTCGATGAACCCGAACAGGAACGCCGCCTTCGATCCCGGCGAGCGCGCCTCCATGTCGTTCAGGATCTCCTTGTATCCGAGATGCTTGTTCCCCACGGCCATCGGGCACTCGTCGAGCACGTAGTCGATCCCGCGCAACACGCAGTACGCCGCCGTCTCGCGCTCGCCCAGTCGCACGAGCGGCTTCACCTTCCGTACGAAGCCCGGCCCTGCGGGCAGGACGGGGTACTGCCGGCCGAGGTACCCCTCCTCCCATCGCATGACGTTCCCGAACAGGACGGCCGCCTCGTCGTCGAGGTTGTGTCCGGTGACGACGGCGTCGTACCCACCCTCGAGGGCGGCGGCGTTGAAGAGGTGCCGTTTCGAGAGGCCACAGGCGCTACACGGGGCGCGCTTGGCAGCGCGGGAACCGGCCGGGATGTCGTACCCGTACTGCTGGCGGAGGTCGATCTCGATCAGGCGCAGGCCCCGCTCCTCGGCGAAGCGGCGGGCGAAGCCCCCGGACTCGTCGGAGTACTCGCCGATGCCGAGGCCGAGGTACAAGCCGTCGGCCTGGTAGCCGAGGCGGACGAGGGCGTCCCACACCATGAGGGAGTCCTTGCCGCCCGACACGGCGACGAGCAGCCGATCGTCGCTGCCGATCATGTCGAACTGGTCAATCGCCCGGCGGACCTGCTCGAGGCAGTGGTGGTCGAAACACTCGGCGCAGAACGCCGCGTTGTGACGCCGGACGTCAATGACGGCGTGACCTCGGCAGCGGCGGCACTTCACGCGGCACCCCCCGACATGACCGGGCGGATCTCGACGACGTCGTCGTCGCTCAGGTCCTCGTCGCGCGCCGCGAGCGTGTCACCGCGAATGACGAGGACGCTCTCGGGGTTGATCTCGAGACGGTCGAGGAGCACGGACACCTTCACCGGCCCCGCCACCTCGATCTCCCGCCGCGGGTTGCGCAGGACGACCTTCATGGCCGTCAGGCTACCGCCGCGACACCGCGGTCCTTCAGCGTAAGAGCGATTCGATGTGGGCGGCGGTGGTCTCAGGGGGTGGCATGGCGGCGATCACGTCTCGCACGCGCTCGGCTGCCTCCCGGAGAGGGCCCCCGGGGCGCGCGTCGGCAAGGGCTCGGCGCAGGACTGCACCGCTGAGCGGACCATCGGGCGTGACCACGGCACCGGAGGCGACCCAGAAGGGGGCGTTGCGAAACTGATCCGCGCCCTGCGGCACGATCACCACGGGGACGCCGGCTGCGAGGGCAGCGAGCATCGTCCCCGATCCTCCGTGGCAGAGCACCAGGTCGACGTCCCCGAGGATCTGCGCCTGCGGGACGTACCGCTCCACGCGAACGTTGTCGGGCAGGGGTCGCAGCGCGGCAGGTTCGAGCCCACTCCCCACCGTCAACAACACGGTGGCCTCGATCCCGTTGCATGCGTCGAGGACGGAACGGAAGGCCCCGGCGTCCGAATTCGTGAACGTTCCGAGCGTCGCGTACATCCGCCGCCCGGTGGCCCCGCCGAACGGGTCGGCGACGACCGCTGGTTCGTCGAGCGCCTGCGGGCGAGATTCGAGCACATGATCGCTGACGACGGCGTCGCCGGGACGCACGACCGGCGGGCAGATCTCGACGTATGCATGATGCCCGAGACCGGCGCGGGCAACGGGCTGGCACCCATTGGAGACCCAGGCCGGGGCCACGAGGTCGCCGGCCGCTTCTTCGAGGTACCGCGGCCATCTTGGCCCGAGGGCGTGCGTCACCCAGGGCACGCCCTCTCTGGCCGCCAAGATCGGGCCGCTGAGTTCGTAGGCGTCGTGGACCACGAGGTCGGGCCTCACGTCCGCCGCCGTGAGATCGTCGAGCATCTCCGGCACGCGACCGGCGAAGATCGCCGCTGCCACGCGCCAAGGTTCCGTCTCGAGGAACGCCCGCACCGACGGTTCGGCAAGGGCGTTGCCCTGCATCTCGTCGAGCGTCGGTCCCGCCGGCACGCACGGGAAGCCCAGTTCTTCGACCCGTTCCCGCATCTCCACGCCGGTCACGAATGTCACGTCGTGACCCCGGCCGGCGAGCGCACGTGCCAGCGGCACCATGGGATTGACGTGGCCGTGGCCGGGAACGGCCGTGAACACCACATGCATCGGTCTCGCCTGACGGTTGGCGCGAGGGCACCTGAGCGGCGCCGCCCGCCGGCGGATTCCGTCGGGCCGGACCGCAGTCTGCACCGGCGACGGAACGACGTCACGTCCGAAGCGTCGTCACTCCGTGGCGGCGCCCACCTTCACGACGACCCTCTCTCCCGGCTGGAGGACCTCGCGGGCGATG
>DATLFW010000134.1:0-2571 GCA_035540775.1 Acidimicrobiia bacterium | reverse complement strand
CGATGATCCCGGCGACGTGCACCCCGTGCCGTGACGGGCTGTCGTCGAGCGGGCAGGGCGCCGGAGCCGTCCCGCAGTTCCAGGTCGCGGCGTCCTCGTGGACCCGGCCCGTGAACTCGGGGTGCTCGATGTCGAAGCCGTCGTCGATGACGGCGACGGTGACGCCGGCGCCACGTGGCGCCCCAGGCGCGTCCCACGCGCCGTAGACGTCAACGGCGTCGAGGCCCCATTGCATGTGCTCGTAGGTCTCGTGCACGGGCTCCGTCTCGGTATCGGCGACGGCCGGCGACATGGTCGCCGCCAGGGCGGCGACGGCGATGGCGGTGATGGTGCGACGCATGCTGCTCCTCTGGTTCATGACCACGGCACCTCGAGTGCCGGGGTCGGGTTTCGATCGTCGGTGACGGCCCGAAGGGCGTTGACCCGCCCGGCACCCGTCTCCGGGTCCCAGCCCGGGACCACGAGGTCGTCGGTCGTGGCGAGGATCCGCTCGACGGCGGCCTCGCCGTGGATGCCGGCGCCGGCGAGGAGGGCGGCGACGCCCGCCACATGAGGAGCCGCCATCGACGTGCCGCTCTGGAACCGGTAGGTCTGCTCGTACTCGTCGGGGATCAGCGGGGCGCAGTTCTCGGTGTCGGTGGTCGGCGCCACGGTGGAAAGGACGTTGCCGAGGCATGCACCGCCGTCACCACCGGGAGCGACGAGATCGAGACCGGCCCCGAAGTTGGAGTACAGGGGCCGGGCGTCGTCGGGGCCGACGGCGCCGACACACAGCAGCGGGACCCCGCCGAACTCGCTGTCGCAGACGGGCTGGAACCGATTGCCTCCGGCGAAGACCACGACCACGTCGTGGGCGGCGGCGTACTCGACCGCGTCCCGCCATCCCATGGCGATGCCGACGGCGTTGTTGAGGCCAGGCCCGAAGATGCTGACCTCGAGCCCGATGCTGGCGCTGATGACGTCGGCGCCGTGGTCGACGGCGTACCGGATCATGTCGGGGACCGACGTGAGGAACGCGACCTCGTCGATCGGCATGCGGAGGGGCATGAGGGTCGCGTCGGGGGCGACGCCGGCCGTCCCGTACCCGTTCCGGGCCGCGCCTGCGATGCCCATCGTGTGGGTGCCGTGCGCAGCGAGCCCGCCGTTCCCGATCGGGCACGGGATCTCGGCTCCTGCCGGGCATCGCCAGGAGGCGGAGTCGGGGTGGATGCGCCCGGCGAACTCGGGGTGCTCGATGTGGAAACCGTCGTCGATGACGGCGACGACGGCACCCTCGCCGGTGAACCCGGCGTCGTTGGCGGCGCGGGCGTCGATGTTGTCGAGCGCCCACTGGAACGACTCCAGCGGCTCCGGCTGGATCCCGGCCTCCGCGGCCCCGGCGGCGCCGGGAAGCAAGGACGCGAGCGCGGCCGCGACGAGCGCGACGGCGACGAGTGTGGTGCGACGCATTGGTTCCCCCTGTGGTGTGTTCCCGTGCGGCTCTTACGCCCGACCCCACCACAAGTCGCGCTCACTCCCACACTCTTCGCGGTCTGCGCTCGTTCTTGGCCCCTTGTGCAGGGATATGCGCTGCTCCGGAGGCCAAGTTCGGCCGGCGCCGGTAGCGTGCGGACGCCGGACGGCCGACGAGGGAGGGCGTGATGGGGACGTGGAGCCGCCAAGAGCTCGAGGAGGCGTTCGCCCACTACCAGGAGGTGGCGGCGGAGGCGGGGCGGACGGGTGACTGGAACCCCTGGGCCGACCTCTTCACCGAGGACTGCACCTACATCGAGCACCTGTACGGAACGATGGAGGGGCGGGAAGCGGTCCGGGCCTGGATCACCCAGACGATGGGAACGCCGCCGGGCAGCGACATGGATGCCTTCCCCGTCGAGTGGTACGTGATCGACGAGGAGCGGGGGTGGGTCGTGATGTGCGTCTGGAACCGCTTCCGCGACCTCGGCGACGGTGCGGTGTTCCAGGCCTACAACTTCACGCTGCTCAAGTACGCCGGCGACGGCCTGTGGTCGTACGAGGAGGACATCTACAACCCCGCCGCCTTCGGCGACCTCCTCGGCGCCTGGACCAAGCACCGGGAGTCTCTCGGCGCCTGAGCGCATGCTTTCCGGCACTTCGGCACGCCGGGGCGGGCCAAAGTGCCGGCAAGCGCGTCGGGGCACGGGTATGACGGGGAGACGCATCAAGGAGGATCCCGCCAATCCGCCACATCAGAGACCTCGAACGCCGCCTGGTCGAGCCCGCTGACGATGCGGTCTTCGACGACGACGAGCTGACCGGCCTGCCACCCGTCGCCGCTCGCTTCCTGCTGGCGTCGATCGACCGGGCGGCGCCGCTCGCCCGCAGCGCCCGGCTCGTCATGCGCGGCACGATCAAACTCGGAACGCGCTGGGTCCCGTTTCGAGCTCGCGAGACGCTGGCTCCGGCACGCGGATTCGTCTGGGCGGGCTCGGCTGGCCGGGTGATTCGGGGAGCCGACTCCTACGTCGACGGTGAGAGCGGTCTCGACTGGGGGTTGTTCGGCGTCATCCCCGTGGCGAGAGCTTCCGGCCGCGACGCGGCTCGCAGCGCGGC
>DATLFW010000133.1:0-7485 GCA_035540775.1 Acidimicrobiia bacterium | reverse complement strand
AACCGCTCGCGGACCACCTTCGGCAGGCCGCCGAGGGCGAGCAGGCGCATCGCCGGTGTGGCGACGGCCGCCACCGCGGGCGGCATCCCGGGGGGCGCGACCCGGTCGTGGAGGGCCATGTCGATGGCCCGCTCGGCGGTGGGGGTGAGCTCGAGCCGGGTGCGGCAGATCACGTCCCAGCGGGCCTCGAAGGCGGCGACGTCGGCCGGCACCGGCCGGTCGCTCACGCCGTAGCGCCGGTACCAGGTGACCGTCTCCTGGTAGAGCTGCTCCCGGTGGCGGGGGGACAGCGACCGGTGGTCCCACTCGTCGGAGGTCTGGAACATCTCCCACGTGAAGGTGGCGTGCGCCCACCAGAAGGTCTCGGGGTCGAGGGCGTGGTAGCGCTGGCCGTGGCGGTCGGTGCCCTTGATGTCCCGGTGGTAGTCGCGGATCTGCAGGCCCCGGTCGTCGGCGTCGTCAGCGAAGATCGTCGCCCAGATCTGGGGGACCGAGCGGTGGATGCGGTCCCAGGGCTCCTCGAAGAAGGCCGAGTGCTCCTCGACCCCGAGCCCGAGGTGCGGCCAGGCGAGCTGCAGGATCCCGGCGCTGAGGCCCGAGAGGCCGGAGCGCCAGTCCGAGGCGATGCGCCACAGGAGCGAGTCGGGCCCGAGCGGGGCACCCGGGGCCTCGGCTCGAGCGTCGGGACCGAGGATCTGGGACATACGTGCACTCTATGTCCCGTCATGGTCCCGGCGATGCCTTCCGATGGGACTGATGTCCCGGTCCGACCACCGGCTGGACTAGTCCAGAAATGGTCCGCACTCGCTATTTCCCGACGAACCGGACATCGCGACAGTGGGGTCAGACCACAGGAGGCCGCCCGAGGCGGTCAGCGAGAGAGAAGCCCCCCGATGCCCACCGTCCGGACGACCTGCCCGACCTGCGACACCGTGCTCATCGACGCCGGTGACCTCACCCTCCGCCGCCGCCCGGACGCGACGCAGACCGAGTGCAGCTTCGTGTGCCCGGACTGCGTGCAGGTCGTGGTGCAGCCGGTGAGCGAGAAGATGGTGCCGGTCCTGATCGGCGCCGGCTGCCTGGTGGAGGAGTGGGGCGAGGGCGACGCCCGGTACCTGCACCCCTCGAACGGCCGGATCACCCAGGCCGAGATCGACGAGTTCGTCGCCGCGCTGGACCACGACGACTGGATCAGCGAGCTGCTGACCTGATCCGCGGGTGGGCGACGGCCCTCAGGGACGGGCGGAACCCACTGGCTGCCGCGGTGGTGCCGGCGCCGAGGTCCGCGGCCCGTCCTTGAGGGCGAGGAACGGTCGTTCGACGAGGAACCACGACGCGAGCGTCGTGGCCGCGGTGAGGGCGAGGACCGCCGCGCCGCGCGTGACCGTCGCGGCGTCCGGGAGCTGCTCGTCGACCACGAGGATCGCCGGGAAGTGCCACAGGTAGATGCCGTAGCTCAGGTGTCCGGCAAGGCGCGCCCATGGCCGTTCCAGCGTGCGCCGGACGCTTCCCGTCGAGTGTGGCGCGAGGGCGAGGTGGGCGACGACGGCGCAGAACAACGCCGCCATCAAAGGATGGAGGTAGGGCTCGATGGCGTTGCCCCTCGGCAGCCCGAAGGTCGAGCCGTGGTAGAGCCACAGAACCGCAATGCCGGCGGCGGCCAGCCATGGCGTCGCCCGCGCCGCGAAGGCCCGGCTGAGGGCGCTGGCCCGGCCGTCGAGGTGGGCGCCGACGACGGCGGCCGCTGCCATGCCCATCACGAACTGGTCGGCGCGCCCGATGATGGTGCTCTCGGGATACGCACCCCGGTTCCAGAACCACCACAGACCGACGAGGAGCGAAACGGCGACCGCGGTCTGGGCTCGCGCCCGCAGCATGACGAGGGCGACGAGGGGGAGCAGCACGTAGAAGTGGACTTCGACCGTCAGGGTCCACAGCACCACGTTGAGCTGACCGGGGAGGGACGGCTCGTTGTACTGCTGGGTGGTGAAGAAGAGGAGGGTGTGCCACAACCCTTCGGCCGACTGGAGCAGTTCGGGGGCGAGGAGCGGAATGGTGACTGCCAGCATCACCCAGTAGGGCGGGAGAATCCGGACGGCCCGCCCCCACGCGTACTCGCGAAGTGACGCCCCCACGGCGGGGTTGCGGCGCCGGATCGAGCGCCAGGAGAACCACAGGAGGAATCCCGACAGCACGAAGAACAAGTCGACGCCGAGACGTCCGCCGCCGAGCGGCCAGCCCCACAGCGGCACGCCCTCACCGCGGATCTTCGACGACGTCCAGCCGCCCGCCAGCTTGAAGGCGTGGTACGCGAAGACGGCGACGATGGCGAAGCCGCGGATCCCGTCGAGCGACGGCCACCGGCTCTGTTCTTCGACCCCGGTGCGCAGGGCCGCCCCGATCCGCACCGGGACAGCCTACGACTGGTTCACTCGTCGGCCGCGGCTCCCAGGTACCCCTCGCGCTCGAGGTGGAGCAGGATCTCGTTGGCCGCCTCCTCGGGTGAGGTCGTGGTCGTGTCGACCACGTGGTCGGCGTCCTCGGGTTCCTCGTAGGGGTCGGAGATCCCGGTGAACTCCTTGATGATCCCGGCCCGAGCCTTGGCGTAGAGGCCCTTGCGGTCGCGCTCCTCGCACACCTCGATCGGAGTGTCGACGTAGACGAGGGTGAATCCGCCCTCCGCCTCCACCATCTCGCGCACTTCTTTCCGGGTCGCGTCGTAGGGCGCGATCGGGGCGCAGATGGCAATGCCGCCGTTCTTGGTGATCTCGGAGGCGACCCAGCCGATCCGGCGGATGTTGAGGTCGCGGTGCTCGCGGGAGAAGCCGAGTTCCGACGACAGGTGCTTGCGCACGAGGTCGCCGTCGAGGAGCGTGACGGGCCGTCCGCCCATCTCGAGCAGCTTCACGAGCAGGGCGTTGGCCACCGTCGACTTCCCCGAACCCGACAGGCCGGTGAAGAAGACGGTGAACCCCTGCTTCGAGCGAGGCGGGTAGCTCTTTCGCAGCTCGGCCGCCACCTCGGGGAAGGTGAACCACTCCGGGATCTCCCGGCCGGTGGCCAGCCGCTCGCGCAGCTCCGTGCCCGAGATGTTGAGGGTGCGGACGCCCTCGGGCACCTCGTCCTCGGGCATGTACTGGTCCTGGTCCTCGACGAAGACGAGCATCCGGAACGGCACCATCGTGATCCCGAGCTCGCCCTCGTACTTGCGGAGCAGCTCCTGGGCGTCGTACGGCCCGTAGAAGGCGTTCCCGGAGCGGTCGCTCGGGCCGGCGTGGTCGCGCCCGACGATGAAGTGGGTGCAGCCGTGGTTCTTGCGGATGATGGCGTGCCACAGCGCCTCGCGCGGGCCACCCATCCGCATGGCGAGGTTGAGCAGCGACAGGGTGGCCGTGGCCTGCGGGTAGCGCTGGAGCAGCGCCTGGTAACAGCGCACTCGGGTGTAGTGGTCGACATCGCCCGGCTTGGTGAGGCCGACGACCGGATGGATGAGGAGGTTCGCCTCCTGCTCCCGGGCCGCCCGGAAGGTGAGCTCCTGGTGGGCGCGATGCATCGGGTTGCGGGTCTGGAAGGCCACGACCTTGCGCCATCCCAGGCGGGCGAACTCGGAGCGGAGTTCCGCCGGCGTGTGGCGCAGGGTGCGGAAGTCGTAGTGCGACGGAAGCTGGAGCCCCTCGACCCGCCCGCCGACGTAGACCGGGTTGCTGCGTTCGAGGAGGTAGGCGACGCCGGGGTGCTCGGGGTTGGCGGTGCCGAAGACCGCCTCGGCTTCGGCCTTTCGGTCGGGGCGGTACAGCTCCTCGACGTGCACCACCGCGAGCATGACGCCCTCGGGGTCGCGAAGCGCGAGCGAGCCGCCCACCTCCAGCTCGCTTGCGAGCTCCTCGGGGATGTCGAGGGTGATCGGCATCGGCCACAGGGTGCCGTCGGCGAGGCGCATGTCGGAGCAGACGGAGGCGTGCTCCGCCTCGCCCATGAAGCCTCGCAGCGGCGAGAAGCCGCCGTTCACGAGCAGTTCGACGTCGCACAGCTGGCGGGGCGTGAGGTCCCACGACGGCCAGTCGCGGGACGCCTGCTTCAGCTCGGCGGCGCGGGCGTCGTCGACCACGAGGTCGACGAGTTCGCCGCCGTGCGGTGCGATGAGGTGGTCGGTGGCCATGTCGGTCCTTCGAAGTCGGTCGGTGGGTGGGAAATGCGACGGTAGAAAAACCCGACTGAATTGGTCAACTTTTGGTCGGGTCGCGCGAAGATGCTGCCCGTCGAGCCTACGCTTCGTCCCGTCCCCCGCACCGTTCGGAGACCGCCACCGTCATGACCGGCGATGCTTGGATCACCCTGGCCGTGGTGGCCGCCACCCTGGTGCTTCTCGTGAGCGAGCGGCTGCCCGCCGCAGCCACCGTCTTCGGCGCCAGCACCGTGCTCCTCGTCACCGACGTCATCGACGCCGGGCAGGCGTTCTCGGGTTTCTCCAACCCGGCGCCCATCACCGTCGGAGCGCTCTATGTCATCGCCGGCGGGGTGGAGGCGACGGGAGCGCTCGAGTGGTTGACGCGACGGACGATGCCTGTCGGCCGTCCGAAGGGCGGCGTGCGGCGCGACCTGGCGCGGTTCCTCCCCGTCCCCTTGGCGTCGTCGAGCCTGCTCAACAACACGACCATCGTGGCCATGCTCGGGCCGCGGGTGCGCGGGTGGGCGCGCAACACGGGCCGGTCGGCGTCGTCGTTCCTGATGCCCCTCAGCTTCGCCGCCATCCTCGGCGGGCTCGTCACCACCATCGGCACCTCCACCAACCTCGTGGTGTCGGGCCTCCTCGAGGCGGCAGGTCAGGACGGGCTCGGCCTGTTCGAGATCTCCCGGGTCGGCGTGCCGGTGGCGGTGGTCGGCGCCATCGTCCTCGCCCTGTTCGTCCCCATGCTGCTCCCGGAGCGGCGCGATGCCCGTCCGGCGACGGGGGAGGGCGCGCGGGAGTACACGGTCGAAATGATCGTCGACCGCAAGAGCGCCGTTGCCGGCCTCGGCGTCGGCGAGGCCGGGCTGCGAAACCTCGAAGGCGTGTATCTCGTGGAAATCGAGCGGCACGGCCACCGCATCGCGCCGGTCTCGCCGAGCGAGGTGCTCGTCGAGGGCGATCGCCTCACCTTCGCCGGCAACGTCGACCGGGTGCTCGACCTCCAACGCTTTCCCGGGCTGATCCCCGCGGAATCCCGCCACTTTCGCGTGATGGCCGACGGCGAGACCCGCATCTTCTACGAGATGGTCGTGGCGCCCGGTTCCCAGTTGGTGGGCCACACCTTGAAGGAGAGCGACTTCCGCAACCGCTACGGCGCCGCCGTCGTCGCCATCCACCGCGCGGGGGAGCGCGTGCAGGAGAAGCTCGGCGCCGTGCGCCTCCACCCCGGCGACGTGCTCCTGGCGCTGTCCGACCAGAAGCTGAAGCGCCGGATCGGTGACCACGGCGACTTCCTGGTGGTCTCGCGGCTCGACGGCGACACGCCGCCACGGCGGGAGAAGGCGCGCACGGTCGAGTTGCTGATCCTCGCCCTCCTCGTCGTGGTCGGGTTCGGCTGGCTCGACATCGTCGAGGCGGCGCTGCTCGCCGCCTTCGCCATGGTCGCGCTCCGCGTGCTCTCGGCCCACGACGCCCAGAACGCCGTCGATCTCCAGGTCCTCGTCCTCATCGCCGCCAGCTTCGGGCTCGGCGAAGCGATGGCGACGAGCGGCTTGGCCGAGACCGTGGCCGGGGGGCTCGTCGACGCCTTCTCCGGGCTCGGCGACATCGGCCTGCTGGCCGGCATCCTCATCGGGACGGTCGTGGTGACCGAGATGATCACGAACAACGCGGCGGCCGTGCTGATGTTCCCGATCGCCATGGCGGTGGCGGCCGAGGCGGGACTCGACCCGCGGCCTTTCGCCATGGCGATCGCCGTCGGGGCGTCGGCGTCGTTCCTGACACCGATCGGCTACCAGACGAACACCATGGTCTACGGCATGGGCGGCTACCGCTTCGGCGACTTCGTCCGGGTGGGATTCCCGCTGACGATCGCCGTCATCGTGGTCGCCCTCGCCGTGATCCCGGTCGCCTACCCGTTCTGACCGGCGATCCGTTGTGACCGGCTCCCCGTCCCGGCCGGCTAGTCGACGAACTCGCCGTCCTCGGTCATGGGGCGGACGACGCGTCCGAAGGCATCGAACGGTGGCGGGCGGGGGACAAGGCGCGCCGGTTCCAGCACGACCTTTCCCTCCTGTTCGATCGCCTCGACGGCGTTGTGCGTGATGCGCATCAGGCGCTTCGCACCCCGCACCTCGACCGTCACGCCGGGGCGCATGGCGATGCGGGCGACGACGCGAGCGTGGCTCTCGCCCCGAGGGTCGAGCTCGGCGATGCGGGCGTCGAGGTCTTCGACGGCGGCGGCGATGTGCCCCTCCGTCTCACCGAGTGCCTCGATCTCGGCGCGGCTCTCGGGATCGAGCGACTCGGCGAGTTCCGGCCGTGCCCGGAACGGGATCAGCTGGGCGCGGACGTCCTCGAGTCTCCGGTACGCCTCGGCCCGTTCCTGCTGCAGCTCGGCCAGCAGCTCGCCGCCGAAGGGGTCGCCGCCGACCCCGACGAAGGTCGACTCTTCGCCCAGTGATCCGAGCTCGATCGTGATCACCTGCCGGCCGGCGCGCATCGTCCCGCCGTAGAGGCGACCTCGGGGCGAGAGGGTGGTGATGTCGAGGCCCGCCATGAGCGTGGCGTCCTTCGCCTCTCGCTCGACGTAGATCGAGCCCCGGGCCATGATCCGCCCCTCGTAGACGGTGCGGGCCCGCACGCTCTCGCGTGTCTCGACGAGAGCGTCGGGGCCCACGACCGCACCCCGGACCCACACCGACTTCCCGGCCTCGATGGTGGCGTGGTCGACGTCGCCCCAGACGAGCACCCGCCCGTCCGCCTTGACGGAGAAGCCCGGGTGGACGCTGCCGCCGACGACGACATCACCGTGGAACTCGATCGAACCGCTGTGGTAGTCGACGTGCCCGGGGATGATGAGGCTGGGGCTGACGGCGATCCGCCTCGGTCCGACCTCGACGAGGCCGTCGATCTGGGCGACGAGCTCGTCGCCGACCCGCTCGACGTTCTCCAGCTCGTGGTTGAGCGCGGATCGGCCGTTGCGAGCCGGGATCTCGTGGCCGAGCACCGTCCGCCCCGGAACGCCGGGTTTCGGGTCGACGACGCGGGCGATCGGGTCGCCGGCGTTCACCTGCGGGATGCGGGCGGCAGCGCGGAAGTCGACGTGTCCGCGCTCGTCCTCTTCGAGGGTCGACTGGAACTCCGGCGACACGAGCATCTCGAGCGAGCCGTCTTCGCCTCGCTGGGCGGGCTTCGCCCGGGCGGCGATGTGGCTGCCCGGCTGGTCGACGGGGATCCGCTCGAGGGCCAGGAGGTCGATGCCGAAGGCGACGCCGGCGAGGCGGAGTGCCGACCAGAAGTCGTCGACCTCGAAG
>DATLFW010000132.1:0-4149 GCA_035540775.1 Acidimicrobiia bacterium | reverse complement strand
CGACTGGTGCGCCGACGTCGGCCTCGACCCCGCCCACCACGCTCGATCCGCCGCCGTACGGAATGGCGGCCGCGCCGACGTCGGCGCACCAGTCGAGGACGGAGGCCACCTCCGACTCGTCGCCGGGAAACGCCACCACGTCGGGCGGGTGGTCGAAGCGGCGCTCGAGGGCCCGGACGACGTCGCGGAACGACTTGCCGTAGGTATGGCTCGCCCGCTCGTAGGGGTCGGTCGAGCAGATGCCGGCGAGCGGTGTCGGTGGGGAGACGCGGGGCGGTCGCAGCTCGATCTCGTCGAGGCTGGGGGGCGGGGTGACCGAGACGTCGTCGAGGCCGAACATGCCCGCCAACGTGGCGGCGATGCCCTGCTGCTGTTCGGGATCGGGACCCTCGCCTTCGTACCCCCACCCCCAGAACCGCCGTCTGCGTTCGCCCATGGTGTCCGTCCCGTCCGGTTCGCGCATCAGTTGCCGCGGAACCTGCCGATATCTGCCAGGACTAGCCAGCCCGGGTCATTGCGTCGCCGCCCGTTTCGACGGCACGGTGACAACCGAGCGCTCGAGCCACTGCCCAGAGGATGCTACGTGCCAGACCGTGCGGCGCAGTCTGATCCTGTCGCGGAACTCCGCGCCGCCCTGGCGGGAGAGGCTGCCGATCGCCTCGATCGCGTCCGGGCGGGCGCAGCCATCGCGCGGGTCGGCGGTGCCGTCGCCATCGCGGCCGCCCTCGGATCGCTCGACGGCCGGGCCGGCGCCGACGCATTCGGTTGGACGGTCGCCCTCGTCTGGATCCCGCTGGCCGGCCTCGTCGAGGCAGTTCGCCGGCGCCGCCTCGGCGTCCACGCGGACTTCGCCAGCCTCGTCCTCGACTTCGGCCTCCTCTTCGCCTTGGCCGCGCAGTTCGAGGAGGCGGTCGCCATCGTCGTCGTCGCCCAGGTGCTCGTGGTCGCGTACTACGCCTACGCCGGCGGGCGTCTGGTGGGTGTCGCAGCCGGCGCTGCCGCCATCGTGGGAGCTGGGGGAGTGGCGGTCGCCCACGACCCGACCGCCGTCCTCCCCGCTTTCAGCCTCTGGCTGTATCCCCCGACGGTACTGGCGGGTGCGCTGTTCACGGCCGAAGTGGCACAGCAGCGGGCCGCCATCGCCGTCGGTTTGAACCAGATGCGCGACCGGGCCGAGGCCATCCTGACCGGCGTCGCCGAATCGGTGGTCGTGACCAGCCCCCGAGGGCGCATCGACAAGTGGAACATCGCGGCCGAGCGCACCTTCGGCTGCCCGGCCGGTGCCGCCGTCCGCCGTCACTGCCACGATGTGCTCGGTCTCCGGCGCGACCTCGAACAGATCGACTGCTCGGACGGGTGTGGGCTGCTCGAAGCCCGGATGGCGGGCGACGAGGACCAGAAGGTGTGGCGGACGGGCCCCGACGGCGAACGCCAGCCGTTGCTGGCCCACGTCTCCCCGCTCTTCGACGAGCGGGGTCAGGTGGTGGAAGTCGTCCACTCCTTCCGTGACATCACCAACCTCATGCGGGCGGACGAGGCCAAGACGATGTTCCTCGCCACCGCCACGCACGAACTGAAGACGCCCCTCACGGTGATCTTGGGATTCAGCGAATTGTTGCTGCGCCAGGAGGACCTGAAGGGTGACCACCGCAGGACCGCCCTGCAGGCGATCAACGACCGCACCCGGCAATTGACCGGCATCGTCGATCGCCTCCTCATGACGAGCCGCATCGAATCGGGGAAGATTTCGCTGGCGCCCCGGGCCTTCGACGTCGTGCCCCTCGTCCGCGAACGCTGCGAGACGCTTCAGGCGGCGACCGGGCGGATCATCGTGGTGGAGACGCCCCCGGCGGTGCCCGACGCGCACGCCGACCTGCAGGGTCTCGCCACCGTCCTCGACCACCTCCTCGAGAACGCCGTCAAGTACTCCGACCCGTCGATGGCCGTCGTCGTGCGCGTGGCGTCCGACGAATCGAGGGTCTCCGTCGCCGTCTCCGACGAGGGGATCGGGATGAGCGCCGAAGACGTCGCCCACTGCTTCGACCGCTTCTGGCAGGCCGACATCGGCGACGCCCGCCGCTACGGCGGGACGGGGATCGGCCTCTACATCGTGAAGTCGCTCGTCGAGGCCATGGAAGGGGCCGTCGAGGTCGAGACGGCGCCGGGCGAGGGGACGACCTTCGTCGTGTCGCTGTGGCAGGCGGGGCGGACGCCGGCGCCCAAGACGCCGTCGGAAGGACCGGAACCCTCGATCATCCGCGAGTTCATGCGGCAGGTCGGAGTGGGAGGTGCGACATGAGCCTGGTGGCCGGACTCCTCAACGTCGTGCTCGGAACCGTCTACACGTCGTACGGCCTGATGACGATCCTGGACATGAAGCGCGGGTGGCGGAGGAACGGTGTCTCGCACTTCGGTATGGCGTGGATCCTCATGGCCTTCACCTGCGGGCCGCACCACCTCGTGCACGGCACCCACATCCTGCTGGAGGGCCGCTCGGGTGGTTGGCTCGACGTGTTCGCGGTCGGCTTCGGCTTCCCGGCCGGCGTGGTGTGGTTCCTGCTGCGGGTCGAAGCCATGATGGGTGGGCCCGGCGACCGAACGATCCGGGGGACGCCCGGATGGGTCGAGGCGTTGCCCACGGTCACGGGTGTCTACCTGGCGGCCCTGGCGACGGCCGCCCTGGCGCTGGCCGGCCCGCTCAGCCTCGAGACGCCGATCGTCCCGAACGCCATCCTCGTCGTGCTCTACGTCGCCATCGGCGCTGTGCTCCTTCGCACGCAGGTGAGCAACCGGCGCTTTACCGGGAACTGGTCGCTGTCGGGACTCTCGCTCACGTACGTGTTTCCGACGTGCGCGCTCATGCACGGCGTCTACGCGCTGTACATGTCGACCGGTCGCTACCACCCCGACTGGCACGGCCTGGTCGTCGACTCGTTCGGCGTGCCGGCGGCTGCGTACTTCCTCTGGGTGGTCTGGTCGCTGCATCGCGGCACCCTCCACGACTGGAACGAGGCGGCAGCCGACGGCCGCCTGGCGCCGCGACCCGACGCCGAGCCGCCCGTCCTCGTCGGTACCACCTGAGCCTCCCGGTGGCGGCGGTCCGGATTCCGTAGGATCGTCCCGTCCGACCCAGCAGGAGGCTGCTCATGTCCGTCGCACCGGTGCGGTTCGCCGCCGTCGCCTTCGCCGCGCTGGCGCTGGCAGGAACCGCGTGCCAAGAGGACGATCCGGCCACCGAGTTGCCGTGCGAGTTCTGGGTGGGCCAGTTCGAGAGCGGCGCCGTCGAGATCGACGAGGTGCCCGAGGAGTTCCGGGCGGCGGCGCGGGGCGAGGCGACCTGCCCCGTCGAGCCGACCGACTCCTGACCCTCAGACCTGCATTGCCGCCTGGATGACGTAGTCGTCCGGCGGTTTCCTCGGGCTGTCCCGCCGTGCCAGCGCCTGTGCGACGGCGCCCGCGAGGCGCTCCGCCTTGGCCGTGTCCGCCGCGTCGTCGCGCTCGGCGAACTCCGGCAGCACCTCGGTGGCGAAGAGTTCCAGGCTCTCGCAGATGTGGTCGTGGCGGTTGTTGCCGGCCTGGCTCACGAAGATCACCTGGTCCACCCCCGCGTCCTCGTACCGGCGGAGGAACTCGCGAATCTGCTCGGGGGTCCCGACGGCACCCCGCAGCGCTCCCAGCCCCTCCTCCATCAGTTGGGCGCCAAGACGTTCGGTCGGCCGGGCGGCGATGTCACGCCGGAATCCGAACAGGTCGCGCTTCTCCTCGAACTCCTGCCAGACGTTCGTCGCCCCGGGGCGGTGCTGGCCGAAGATGTAGTAGTGGGCGAGGGAGAACCCGAAGAAATGCCCGCCGTCGAGTCCTCGCTCCACGGCCGTCGCCTCGTCGCGGTGGCACATGAACGGGGTGACGACGGCGATGTTCGGGTTGACGGCGAAGCCGGCCGGGACGCACTGCTCGGATGCCAGGGTGGCGTAGTAGTCGTCGACCCACGCCTTCGCCTCGTCGGGACTGATGAACGAGAAGCTGAGCGCCCCCATGCCCTTCTCGGCGGCGAGGTGGATCGTCTCTCGCCGTGAGCACGCCACCCACAGCGGGGGGTGGGGCTTCTGGAACGGCTTCGGCAGCACGTTGCGGGGCGGCATCGAGAAG
>DATLFW010000131.1:0-2759 GCA_035540775.1 Acidimicrobiia bacterium | reverse complement strand
CCCTCGTCGTGCATGCGAAGGCGGGCGAAGAGCGCCGAGCAGAACCGGGCGTGCTCTTCGCTGCGGAGCACCGCTTCATTCAACGTCCGCAGCGCCTGCGACGGATGACGGTGGATCATGCCCGCCGTTCTCAGAGCGTGCCGCGTGAGGGCGGTGAGGGCGGCCGCTTCGGGGCCCTTCCCGCAGACGTCGCCGAGCGCCACGCCCCACGTGCGACCGCGCAGGGGGAACACGTCGTAGAAGTCGCCTCCCACGTCCTCGGAACCCGGCTGATAGCGAGCGGCGAGGGTGAGACCGGCGACGGTCGGCAGGTTCGGAGGGAGGAGGCTCGCCTGGAGCACCCGGGCGACGCGTGCCCGTTCCTGGTAGGCCTGGTGGCGCGCCTCGATCTCGCGCTGCGCTTCCTCGTAGAGCCGAGCGTTCTCGATGGCGATGGCCGCTTGCGCGGCCACGCCGATGACGAGGCGCTCGTCGTCGGCCGAGAACGTCCCCGGCTCGTGGTGCCCGAAGAACAGCCCGCCGATCACGGCGCCGCCCCGTGCGTGGACCGGGACCGCCATGTAGCTGCGGACAGGGAAGTGCCCCTCGGGCATCCCGTGGTACGGCGGGTTCTGCCCGTACCGAGCATCGGCGAGGACGTCGTCGATGCGAACCGGTCCGGTTCCCCGGAACGTCGGGTCGAAGATCTTGGTGTTGCGCGGCATCGGAAACCGCTCGAACTCGCTGCGGGGCGCCCCCGAGAGCGAGAACAGCAAGAACTCCTCGCCTTCGTCGTCGACGACGTTGTAGAAGAACGCTCCGATGTCGGCCCCGGTGAGCGCCGTCGCCGTGTCGGTCACCGTCTGGACGACCTCTTCGAGATCGAGCCGCGACACGATCGCCTTGCCCACCTCGTGGAGGGCGCCGGCCAGCTGGTGCTCGCGCCGGAGCCGCTCCTCGGCCGCCCGCCGCTCCGTGACGTCGAGGCACACGCCCGCCATCCCCGACAGCTCGCCGTGTTCGTCGAGGAGTGGCTGCCCGGCCCCCTCGATCACCCGGACGGAGCCGTCGAGCCGGACGATGCGATACGCGTAGTCGAAGCGCGACCGCGTCTCGGCGGCCTGCTGCACGCTCGCGAGCGCCGCTTCCCGGTCGTCGGGGTGCACCCGTTCGATGTACGCCTCGAACGTCCCGGGGAAGCTGCCCGGCTCGAACCCGTAGATGTGCTCCAGCGTGTCGGACCACCGCACCGTCCCCGCAGCGACGTCCCACTCCCACGTCCCCATCCGGGCGGCGTCGAGGGCGAGGGAGAGGTGGTCGAGGGTCTGCTCGTACCGAGTGGCGAGCTCGGTGCTGGCGCCCAACATGGCGACGTTGTCGAGCGCCAGTGCCGCCCGCTGCGCCAGCTCCTCGGCGAAGGCGAGGTCGTCGGAGTCGAACTCCGGCTCGCACTGGCGAACGAACGACAGCGTTCCGACGACCTTGCCCCGGGCGGTGAGGGGGACGACCATCGTGCTGCGGAGGTCGAGGGCGCGGAGGCGTTCCAGTTCCTCACTCGAACGGGCGACCTGCTTCAAGAGGAGGTCGGAGACGGGCGGGAGGACCTCGGGCTGGCCGGTGCGGAGCACGTAACCGACGCCGACGTCGTCGTTGCGGGTGATGGTGAGGGCGGCGATGACGTCGGCCGTCATCGCTTCGAGTTCGGGGTCGTGGTGGACGGTCGTGGTGAGACGAATCCGTCCTTCCTCGTCGACCTCGTGGAGGACGAGCAGGTCGGCGAGATCGCGGATCGTCGCTCGGCGCAGGACGCTGACGATCTCGTCGGCGCTGAGGCAGGCGGCCAAGGCCCGTCCCGCTTCGGCGAGCACCCCCCGGCGCCATGCCTCGCGTGCGAGCGCTGCGTTGCGTGCCCGCTCGCGTTCGACGAGTTCGAGACTCTGGATGACTCCCGAGGCCATCTGGGCGAGCTGGACGAGCATCGCCTCGTCCTCGGCGGTGAAGTCCTCGTCGCCGACCTTGTCGGCCATCTGGATGAGCCCGAGGTTCTCGCCGCCGCGCCCGACGAGCGGTGCCGCCAGGTAGTTGGGGAGGGGAGGATGCCCGGGCGCGTCCTGGAGCCCTCGCCACTCCGGGTGCTTCTCCATTTCGAGGCCGGTGAGGCGGAGCGGTCGGTTCTCGCGGGTGACGACATTGAGGATGCCGAGCCCCTTCGGCATCTGGTCGTAGTCGCGGTAGGCGGCGTACTTGTCGGAAAGCGAGACGTAGGTCGACGCGTCGTCCCAACCGTGGCGGAGACGGCTCGTGACGGCCTGGTGGGCCCCGATGATCTCCCGCGCCGACTCGGTGACGATCCGGAGGAGATGCTCGACGCTCTCCGCCCGGGACATGACCATGGCGGCATCGGCCAGGGCTCGCTGCTGGAGCGCCCGAGCGTGCGACCGCACGGCCAGTTCGCGCTCCGACGCCCACGGGTCGGCGAGGCGGGACGGATCGTCGGCCTCGGCGGCTGGGCGCGTGTCGCCGTCGCCGACCTCCAGCCGCGGCTGCGGAGCGTCCTCGTGCGCCAGGTTGCGCTCCTCGACGCTCACGTTGTCACCTCTCCCGACAGGACCGCCGCAACCCGCCCATTCCTGGTGGGTTTCCTGATTGTCGCCGCTTTTACCCCCGCTGGTCCACGGCCAAACCTCAGGGCTCGAACCGGTACCCCACGGCGCGCTGCGTGACGAGCCAGCGGGGAGCGGCGGGATCCGCTTCGATCTTCAGCCGGAGACGACGGACGT
>DATLFW010000130.1:0-4449 GCA_035540775.1 Acidimicrobiia bacterium | reverse complement strand
TCCTCCTCCAGGGCGTGGAAGGGGACGTGAACGTCCTCCAGGTTGCCCGCGACATTTCGCTGACGCGGGCCTGGAACCGAGGGATCGATGCTGCCCGTGGCGCGGTCGTGTGCGTCGTCGCTCCCGGGACGAAGTTCCGGCCGGGCTGGATCGCGGGGCTCGAGAAGGCCCTGGCCGAGGCGCCGGGGATCGGGGCCGTCGGTCCCCGGGTCGTCACGCCGGGCGGGATGGTGGCGGAATTCGGCCGACGCGTCCACACCTCCGGCGGCGACGCGGGCCCCGTCGTCTCTGCCCGCTTCGTCGGCGTCGACGCCGAACTCGAGACGCCGAGCCGCGACGTCGACGCCGTCGTCCCGCCGGTCGTCGCCATCCGGACTGCGGCCTGGGCGGAGTGCGGAGGGCTCGATGCGCTGCTCCCCGTCGAGGACGCGTTCGTGGATCTCGGACTGCGTCTCAACGTCCGCGGGTGGCGGGTCGTGGCATCTGGGGACCTCGACGTGGTGACGGCGAACGAGACGCGGGCGCCTGCCAGGCGCCGACTTTCGTCACCGCTCGTGGAACGATGGAACGCGAGGGTGTCGAGGCGTGCGACGCGCGGCCAGGTGTCGCGAGCAGCGTCGGCACGGAGCCGCGGCCTCAACGTCGTTGGCTACTTCACGTCGACCTTCGGCCTCGGCGAGGCCAGCCGTCTGCTCCTCGACGCCCTGGTCGACGCCGGGATCCCGGTGTCGGCCCTCAATGTGAGTTTTCCCAGCCTCGAGGGCGACGCGTTTCCGTGGGATCCTCCCTGCCCGCAGGATGTGCGGTACGAGACGACCCTCATGTGCATTACGCCTCGCGAAACCGCGGGGATCAAGGAGCAGATGCCGGCGCAGGAGCTGATCGCCAGGGGCCGAACGATCGGCTACTGGTTCTGGGAGACGGCGCGGTTCCCCGACATGCATCACCACGCCTTCGCCCACGTCGACGAGGTCTGGGCGGGGAGCGCGTTCACCCAGCGCGCCATCCAGAAGGTCGCTCCCGTCCCGGTGCACGCGGTCCCGCCGCCAGTACCGGAGGCCGTCGCTCCAACGCACTCGCGCGCCGACGTCGGGCTCCCGGACCGGTTCAGCTTCCTCTTCATGTTCGACTACCCGAGCCTCATCACTCGCAAGAACGCCCTCGGGCTCGTGGAGGCGTTCGTGCGGGCGTTCGAGCCGGGTGAGGGACCGGCGCTCGTGGTGAAGGCGACGAACGGGGACCGCCACCAGCGAGAGCGTGACGCCCTCCGGCGGGCGGCGGCGGCGCATCCCGACGTGATCCTGATCGAAGAGCGTCTCCCCTCGGAGGCGAATCGTGACCTCATCGCCCTGTGCGATTCCTACGTGTCGCTCCATCGGGCGGAAGGGTTCGGTCTCACGATGGCGGAGGCCATGGCGCACGGAAAGCCGGTCATCGCGACCGAGTTCTCGGGCAACCTCGACTTCATGTCGCACGAGAACAGCTTCCTGGTGCCCGCCCGGACGGTCGTCACGGAACACCCGGTGCTCGGGGGCGTCGTCGAGTGGGGCGATCCCGATCTCGACGCCGCGGCGGCGGCCTTGCGCACCGTCTTCGGCGATCGCGAAGAGGCGGCGGCCCGGGGAGCCCGAGCTCGCGACGACCTCCGCCGGTACCACTCGGTCGAGGCTCGCGGTCGCCTCATCGCCGAGATCCTCGACCTCGGGGGGCACGTTCGGTCAGGCACGACCGAGGCACGGACGGGCCGACAAGCGACGTAAAGCAGGCAAAGAGAGCCAGGAACGGCTACAAATTCGTTCGCCGATCACTCAGGTTCCTGCCTGAGGTGCCGATCCAAACGGGTGCCCACACCCGTGGGCGGCACAGCAGGCGGGGCCACACCATGGATGGGCGGCCTCGAGACCCAATCAAGGAGGAACGGGAATGGGTCTTCGTATTAACCAGAACATCGCTGCGCTGAACGCCTACCGGAACCTGACGGTGACGGAGGGTCAGCTCTCGAAGTCGCTCGAGAAGCTTTCCTCGGGCTTCCGCATCAACCGGGCCGCCGACGACGCTGCCGGACTGGTCATCTCGGAGAACCTGCGGGCGCAGGTCCGTGGCCTTGGGGTCGCGGTCCGCAACGCGCAGGACGGCATCTCGGTCGTGCAGACGGCTGAAGGTGCGCTCACCGAGACGACCGCCATCCTCCAGCGGATGCGCGACCTGGCGGTGCAGGCTGCCAACGACGGTGGCTCCGACGCCACCGCTCGCCAGGCGGCTCAGGACGAGATCGACCAGCTGGTGGCCGAGCTCGACCGCATCGCTGACACCACCCGCTTCGGTAACACGAAGCTTCTGGACGGCAACTACGACAAGGACTTCCAGGTCGGGGCCAACGCCGGCGAGACCATCAACGTCTCGATCAGCGCCATGAGCTCCGGTGCCTTGTCGGTCGACTCCGTCGACGTGACGTCGGCTGCGCAGGCTGCGATCACCGCGATCGATGCTGCCCTGAGCACCGTCTCCGCCGAGCGGGGTGCCCTCGGTGCCGTGCAGAACCGGCTGGAGCACACCATCGCCAACCTGTCGGTGGCCAAGGAGAACCTGGCCGCTTCCGAATCCCGGATTCGGGACACCGACATGGCTGCGGAGATCGTCGAGTTCACCCGAGCTCAGATCCTCCAGCAGGCGGGTACGGCGATGTTGGCTCAGGCCAACGCCATTCCCCAGTCGGTCCTCTCGCTGCTGCAGTAGGACCGATGAAGGTGCGGCGGACGGGGGTGGCCGCGCACACCCCCCCCGCACGCCGCGACCGACGGGTGGGGATGGCCGCGCACACCTCACCACCCGTCCAGGCAACACCCGAGTGGTGGGCGGCCGGGCTCGTCCCGGCCGCCCGCACCTCGGCCCTGCCGGCTCAGGCCGGCATGTAGGACTGGCGCATCGGAAGGCACGAGGAGACACGACATGCCGTCGACGCAGGTCAGCGGGCTGGTCTCGGGTCTCGACACCTCGCAGATCATCTCCCAGCTCATGCAGATCGAGCGGGTGCCCCAGCAGCGCCTGGTCCAGAAGCGTGACGGGATCCAGAAGCTCCTCGACGCCTATCGCACGCTCAACACCAAGTTCTCCAGCATCGAATCGGCTGCCGAGGCCCTGACGACGTTCAAGGGCTTCTCGCCGACGAGCGCCACCTCTTCCGACGAGACCCGGGTGACCGCCACGTCGTCGGAAGGCGCCGCCGAGCAGAGCCTCACGTTCACCGTCGAAAACCTCGCGGTGGCGGAGCAGGCGGCCACGAGCGGCACGGTCGCCTCCACGGATACGCAGGTCACGAGCCTGGCGCAGATTCGCCTCACCGTCGGCGGGACGTCGGAGACCCTCGACGTCGGTGGCGGCACGCTCTCCGAGGTCGTCGCCGCCATCAACAACTCGTCGTTCGACGTGAAGGCGTCGGCGGTGAAGGTGGCCGACGGGCAGTACAAGCTCCACATCGCCTCGACCAAGACGGGCGACGCCTACGACATCAGCGTCGACGACGGGGCGGGCGGTGCCGCCTTCTCCGCGTCCACCCTCGGCGAGGTCGCCGAGGTGATCGACGGTGAGGACGCTGTCCTGCGCGTCGGGGGAGCGGGTGGCTACGCCGTCACCCGGTCGTCCAACACCATCAGCGACCTGATGGACGGCGTCACCCTGACGCTGCTCCAGGAGGACGCCGTCGAGACCGTCACGGTCTCGGTCGGCGGCGACGCCGAAGCGCTGGCCGACAAGGTCCAGGCGATGGTCGACGCGGTCAACGAGACGCTGAAGTACATCCGCGACAACTCCAAGTTCAACGCCGCGAGCGGGAGCGGCGGGATCTTCCTCGGCGACTCCACGGCTCGGCAGCTCCAGAGCCGGCTCGTGAACGCCGTGACGAACGCCGTCGACGGCTCCACCCTCGGCGCGCCGTCGTCCGCCGGGATCACGCTGGGGCGCGACGGCAGCATCAAGTTCGACCGCGAGAAGTTCATCGAGGAGTACAACGACGACCCGGAGGCCGTCGAGGCCGTCATCGGGAAGGGCACCGATCCCGACTTCGGCGTGGCGGGGCGGCTGGACGCTCTCGCCTTCGACGCCGTTCGCACCGGCGAGGGGATCATCGAGGTCGCCATCGACGGGCGGGAGACGGAGATCGACCGCCTGAACGACCGGATCGCCGACTGGGACGTTCGGCTGGCCTCCCGTGAACGCAACCTGCAGCGGCAGTTCACGGCCCTCGAAACGGTTCTTTCGCAGATGCAGGCGCAAGCCAGCTGGCTGAGCGGCGCCCTGTCCGGCATCCAGTTCTCGGGGAGTTGACGATGACCCCGCCCCCTGTCGCCACCGCCCGGGCGCTCGCCCGGTACCAGAGCGCAGCCGTCAGCACGGCGTCGCCCCCGAACCTCGTGCTCATGCTCTACGACCGCCTCCAGCGCGACCTGCGGA
>DATLFW010000129.1:0-2810 GCA_035540775.1 Acidimicrobiia bacterium | reverse complement strand
TCGCCGGGGCGGCGCTGCTCGGCGCCGTCACCGACGCCATGCTCCTCGGCCACTGGTACCTCGTGCAGCCGGGGCTGTCGCGCGAACCGTTGAAGCAGCTCAACACCTGGCTGGCCGTCGTGTGGCCGTTCGAGGTCGTCGCCCTGCTGTTCTCGCCCGGGATGCCACAGGTGCTGACCGGCACCATCGACGACGGGTGGGACGGGCTTCTGGGGTGGACGTGGGTCGTGTCGGCCGTCACGACGATCGGCCTCGTGGGTGCCGTCCACCTGGTCCTCCGGGAGCGGTACTACTCGGCGGTCATGTCGGCGACCGGCCTGCTCTACCTCGCCATCCTCACCGGCTTCGGCACCGACCTCGTCGCCCGCGCCGTCCTCTCCCCCTGACCCCGGTGACAGCGGCGACCTCGTGACGCCGTCCCTTTCCCGTCTTGGGGGAGTTGTGCCCGCATCGCGGGCACAACTCCCCCAAGACAGAGAGAAGTGCGGGACGCAGTAGCGTCGTCGGCGATGGGGGAGAAGGTCAGGGTCGGGTTCGGGTTCGGCACCCGCGGGCTGTCGCACGACGACGAGCGCCTCGGGGCCGTCGTCGACGACCTCGAACGCCTCGGATACGACTCACTGTGGCTCTCGGAGCGCATCGGCCATCCCGGTCCCGACCCGATGGTGGGCCTCGCGTTCGCCGCCGGTCGCACGAAGAAGCTGAAGTTGGGCACGAGCGTCATGGTGCTCCCCGGCCGCTCCCCAGCCGCGGTGGCCAAGGCGTGGGCGAGCCTCGATCGGCTCTCCGGGGGTCGCACGCTCCCCGCCTTCGGGCTCGGGCTCCGCGATCCGCGTGAGCAGCAGGCGTTCGGCGTCGATCGCAAGGAGCGAGCCTCTCGCTTCGACGAAGCCCTCGATCTGGTCCGGCGATGCTGGACCGAGGAGTTGGTGACCCACGAGGGGCGCTGGTACCGCTACGACGGCGTGCGGGTGGAGCCGAAGCCCGTCCAGCAGCCACCCGACGTCTGGCTCGGTGGGCGGTCCGAACCGGAACTCGCCCGGGTCGGACGGGTCGGCGACGGCTGGTTGCCGAGCTTCACGACGCCCGACCAGGCAGCGGCCGGGTGGAAGACCGTGAACGAGGTGGCCGACGGCCACGGCCGCCAGATCGACCCCGGCCACTTCGGTGCGCTCGTGCCGTACGCCTCGACGCCGCTCGGCGACGAGGTGCTGGAACTGTTCCGGGCCCGCTTCCCCGACGCCGATCCGGCGGAGGTCTTCGCCGTGGGGCACGACGGGCTGCGCCGGCTGCTTGAGCGGTTCGTCGAGGTCGGGGCGTCGAAGTTCGTGGTGGTGCCGGTGGAGGAACCGCCCGATTGGAGCGCGGAACTCGAAGCGTTGGCCGAGACGGTGGTCCGGCCCCTCCACACCTGAGGGGGGCTGGGCCCGATCAGCGGGCGATGAAGTACTTTGCGTCGGGGTGGTGGCAGACGATCGCCGACGTCGACTGCTCGGGGTCGAGCTGGAACTCGTCGGTCAGGGTCACGCCGATCCGCTCCCACTCCAGGAGCTGCGCCACCTTCGCCTGGTCCTCGAGATCGGGGCAGGCGGGGTAGCCCCACGAGTACCGCCCGCCCCGGTACTGCTGCTTGAACAGCCCGGCCAGGGTCGGTCCGTCCTCGTCGGCGAAGCCCCACTCCTCCCGGATGCGCCGATGCCAGAACTCCGCCAGCGCCTCGGCCATCTCGACGGCGAGCCCGTGGAAGTACAGGTAGTCCTGGTACTGGTCGTCGGCGAAGAGCTTGCGCTCGTACTCCGTGGCCGCCGGCCCCATCGTGACGACGTGGAAGGCGACGTAGTCGGCCTCGCCGCTGTCGAGCGGGCGGAAGAAGTCGGAGATGCAGAGGTGGCGCTCGTCCTTCACCTGGCGCGGGAACCGGAAGCGGACCTGTTCCTCGCGACGGTCGTCGTCGGTCCACACGACGAGGTCGTTCCCGTCGCCGTTGGCTGCGAAGTAGCCCCACGCGACGGCCGGCACGAGCACGTCGGCCTCGTGGGCGCGCGCCAGCTGGTCGCGCAGGACGGGACGCACCCGCGCCTTGAACTCCTCGTCGGACTCGCCGCCCTCGGGCCGGAACTGCCACTGGTTGCGGAACAGCGCCGTCTCGTTCAGGTACTCGGCGATGTCGTCGAGCGCGATGCCCTTCGCCACCCGCGACCCGAGGAACGGTGGTTCGAACACCGGGTTGTCGTGCGACACCGTCGACGGGGCGACGAAGGCATATGCCTCCGCCGCTTCCTTCTCCTTGCGCTCCGACCGCTTGGGAAGGTCGGCGCCGGCCACCTCACGGCCGAACGACTCGTCGAGCGTGCCCGAGCGCTTCCCGTCCATCAGACGGTCCATGACCCGCAGGCCCTCGAAGGCGTCCTTGCCGTAGAACAGCCGCCCGTCGTAGACCTCGCGCAGGTCGCGCTCGACGTAGGTGCGATTGAGGGCGGCGCCACCGAGGAGGACCGGGATCTCGGCGAGCCCGCGCTCGTTCATCTCCTCGAGGTTCTCGCGCATGATGATCGTGCTCTTCACGAGCAGTCCGCTCATGCCGATGGCGTCGGCCTTCACCTCGGTCGCTCGGTCGACGAAGTCCTGCAACGGTGCCTTGATGCCGATGTTGTGCACCTCGTAGCCGTTGTTCGTGAGGATGATGTCGACGAGGTTCTTGCCGATGTCGTGCACGTCGCCGCGGACGGTCGCGAGCACGATCGTCCCCTTGCCGCCTCCCGCAGACTTCTCCATGTGCGGCTCGAGGTAGGCCACGGCAGCCTTCATCG
>DATLFW010000128.1:0-3450 GCA_035540775.1 Acidimicrobiia bacterium | reverse complement strand
GGCGAACCTGGTCCTCGCCAAGGAGATCGTGACGCCTCGTGACCGCCTCCGGCGGGGCATCGTCGCCGTGCCGGTCGAGACGCCGTCTGACGTCGTCGTGACCATCGCCGCCAACGCCATCACCCTCACGCCCGGCTCGCTCACCGTCGAGATCGGCGAGGGCCAACAGCACACGCTGTACGTGCACGTCCTCCACCTGCACGACGTGCAGGAGGCGCGGCGCGAGATCGTCGAATTCGAGCGCTTCGCTTCGCAGGCCGTCGCCGCGACCGAGGCCGACGACCACCATTCGAAGGGAGCGTCTCCGTGATCCTCGACCTTGCCCTCGTCGTCCTCGCCCTGGCTGCGCTCGGGTTCGTCGTTCGGGCGGTGGCGGGCCCGTCACTCGCCGACCGGGTCGTCGCCGTCGACGCCCTGCTCGTCGTCGTCCTCACGGGTCTCGCGGCCGAGACGGCCCGGTCGGGACGGTCGTTCTTCGTCGACGCCGCGCTCGTCATCGGTCTCCTCGGATTCGTCGGGACCGGTGTGGCGGCCCGGTTCATCGAGCAGCGGGGAGCGTGAGCATGCGCGCCGTCGGTGATGTTGTGGTGTTGATCGGTGCCGCCTGGTGCGTTTTGGCCGCCGTGGGTGTCCTGAAGTTCGACGACGTCTACTCGCGGATGCACGCAGCCACGAAGGCGACGACGCTCGGGCTGTGGCTCGCCGTCCTCGGCGCCGTCCCGAGGGTGGCGGGCATGGATGCCGCCAAGCTGGTGCTGGTGGGAGTGATGGTCTTCCTCACTGCACCGGTCGGCGCGCACCTCGTCGGCCGGGCGGTCCACCGATCCCGAGGCAGCGCGCCGGTGCATCTCGACGCCGGCGACGAACTGGCACGCGACGAGAGCCAGGCGTGAGAGGCGGCGTCCGTCACCCGGCGAACTTCACGTCTTGCCGTAGAACAGGCGCTCCACCACGCGCCGGGCGCGGCGGGTGACCCGGCGGTAGTCGTCTCGCAGCGACGTGAGGGGACGGGTGGCGTACCCCATCATGCGCGCCAGATGGACGGCGTCGGCGGCGTCGCTCGGCAGGGAGTCGGCCGTCCGACCGGCCTGGAGGAAGCGGTAATTCCGGGCCCGCTCGCAGAAGCGGTAGGCGTCGGCGAGGGCGGCTGCGTCCTCGGCATCGACCGCACCGATGCCGTGGAGCTTCCCGAGAGCGGCGACCGTCGAGGTGTCACGGACGACGGTCTGGCTGCCCCCGTGGCGGAGTTGCAGGAGCTGGACGGTGAACTCGACATCGGAGAGTGACCCCCGCCCCAGCTTCAGATGGAACTCGGGATCCTCCCCCGGTGGGATCCGCTCTGATTCGATGCGGGCCTTCATCCGCCGGATCTCCCGCTCCCAATCGGGAGGCAACGGGTCGCGGTAGGCGAACGGGTCGACCATGGCGAGGAAGCGGTGTCCGAGGACGGGGTCGCCGGCCACGAAGCGAGCCTTGGTCAGCGCCTGGAACTCCCACACCTGCGCCCATCGCTCGTAGTACTGCCGGTACCCCTCCACGGAACGGGCGAGCGCCCCGTGCGCCCCCTCCGGCCGCAGCCTGGCGTCGACCTCGAACGCCTCGCCCTCGGCCGTCGTGGTGCCGATCTCTCGTATCAGGGCGTTGGCGGCCCGCTCCGCCTCCTCGAAGTCGGCCGCCCCCTCCCCCTCGTAGACGAACAGGACGTCGACGTCGGATGCGTACGACAGTGCCTGGCCGCCCAATCGACCCATGCCGACGACCGCGAACGGGACACGTGGCTGCACGGACCGGAGGGCGGCGTCGACGGTGGCGTCGGCGAGGGCCGCCAGTTCCCGACCGACGGTCTCGACGTCGGAGAAGCCGAGGAGGTCGCGCGCCGCGATACGGAGCAGTTCCCGCCGCTTGAAGCGCCGGACGCCCTCGCGGTGCGCCTCCCGGTCGCCCCGCCACGACAGCGTCTGGCGGGCCTGGGCTGCGAGCTGCTCGGCCGTGCGCGGCGTCGCCAGCGCGTCGTCGTCGGCCAGGGTGAGCGCGAACTCAGGGTTGCGTCGCATGGCCTGTCCGAGCACCCGGCTGGAGCCGAGCAGCCGGCAGACGCGTTCTGCGGCGCCTGCCGATTCGCGGAAGGCGGTGGCGAGGGTCGCGGCTCGCGCCGGCCCTTCGGCGAGCGTGCGGAGCTGGAGGAGGCCGAGGTCGGGGTCCGGGCTCGTCGACAGCCACTCGAGGATCAAGGGGAAGAGCTGCTCCATGAGGCGGGACTGACGACGGAAGCCCTCCGTCAGCTCGCGCACTGCCGCCTTCGTCTGCCGCGCCTCGCGAAATCCGAAGGCGGCCAGGCGCTCGGCCGCCACCTCCTCGCGCAGCGGTCCGGCGCCGGCGAACGCCTCGAGCAAGGGGCGGAAGTAGAGCCGCTCGTGGATGGCCCGGACCACGGTCTGGTGCGACCGCAGGTCGGCCTCGAAGCGTTCGAGTGCAGACGTCGCTCCGGCATCCCGGTATCCGAGGACGCGTGCCACGTGTGTCCGTGACGTCTCGTCGGCGGGAAGCGCGTACACCTGCTGCTCGTCGACGAGCTGGAGGCGGTGCTCGACCGTGCGGAGGAACCGGTAAGCGGCGTCGAGGGCCGTCGCGTCTCGCTCGGCGACGTAGCCGTGGCGCGCCAATTCCGCGAGTGCCGGCAGCGTGCCTCGCTGGCGGATGTCGGCGTCGTGGCGGCCGTGGACGAGCTGGAGGAGCTGGACGGCGAATTCGACGTCGCGGATGCCGCCCCGGCCTCGCTTGATCTCCCGGTCGTGGAGGCCCTGGCGCCGCAGCTGCTCCTCCGAGCGGGCCTTCAGCGCGCGGATGTCGCGGATGGCGTCTTCGCCGAGCGGCCCGTTCCACACGTACTGCTCGGCGATGGCGGCGAAGCGGGCCCCGAGGGCGGCGTCGCCCGCCACGGGCCGGGCCTTGAGGAGCGCCTGGAACTCCCACGGCTCCGCCCACCGCTCGTAGTAGGCCTCGTAGGAGCCGGGTTCCCGGCTGAGGAGTCCCGAGCGCCCCTCGGGGCGAAGGTCGGCGTCGGTGCGGAACACGATGCCGTCGGGGCCGGGTTCGGCCATCACCGCCAGCAGCGCTCGGGCGGCGCGCTCCGCCTCGCTCGACGTCGTGTCGGCGTGGACGAAGAGCACGTCGACGTCGCTGGCGTAGTTGAGTTCCTCGCCACCGAGCTTTCCCATGCCGACGACGGCGAGCGGGAACGGGGGGTCGACGATCCGGAGCGCCCCGTGGAGACACCCTTCGGCGAGGGCGGCGACCTCCCGGCCGATGGCGGGCATGTCGGCGACGCCGAGGAGGTCGCGCACGGTGATCCGGAACAGTTCTCGCCGCTTCCAGCGCCGCAGCCTGGTGCGCGGCTCGTCGCCGGCGTCGGCAGCGTTGCCGTTGGCGCCTTCGGGGCCGACGCCGTAC
>DATLFW010000127.1:0-3511 GCA_035540775.1 Acidimicrobiia bacterium | reverse complement strand
CCGCAGCGCGGGGCCGACGTACAGCTGTCGATCGACCTCGACGTCCAGCGGGCGGCGGAGGAGTCGCTGGCCCGGCGGATCCTGGCGGCACGAAACGAAGAGGTCGAGGCTCCGGGCGGCGCGGTCGTGGTCCTCGACGCCAGCGACGGGTCGGTCGTCGCCATGGCGTCGTTCCCGACGTTCGACCCCAGCGGATTCGTTCACGGGATCCGCACCGACGTGTGGGAACAACTGAACGCGCCCGAGAGTCACCTCCCCCTGAACAACCGGGCCATCCAGGGCCTCTACCCGCCGGCGTCGACGTTCAAGATCGTGACAGGGACGGCCGGGGTCACGACCGGGCTGCGAACGGTCGACACGACGATCGTCGACCGGGGTGCGGTCGAGATCGGTGACCGGCTCTTCCGCAACGCCGGACAGAAGTCGCACGGCGTCGTCGATCTGCGGCGGGCCATCACGGTCTCGAGCGACGTGTACTTCTACCAACTGGCGGCGGAGATCAACAGCCTCCCGAAGCCGGCCGACGAGGAGATCCAGCGTGTCGCCCGGCTCTTCGGCTTCGACGAACCGACCGGCATCGAGCTGCCGTTCGAGCAGGGGGGCCGGGTGCCCGATCGGGCCTGGAAGCGGGGGGTCAACGAGGCCAATCCGGCGGCGTTCCCGGAGGGGAACTGGTTCACCGGTGACACCGTCAACATGGCGATCGGCCAGGGCGACCTGCTCGCCACGCCGCTCCAGATCACGAACGCGTACGCCGCCCTCGCCAACGGCGGCGACGTCCACCGCCCGCATCTCGGCGCGCGGGTGATCGACCGCTTCGGGTCGGTGGTGCGAGAGATCACCCCCGAGGTCGAGGGTGAAGTCACGCCTCTGAAGGAACACGCGCAGATCCGGGCCGCCCTCCTCCAAGGCATGCGCGGGGCCGTCGCTCACGAGGACGGGACGGCCTACTCCGCATTCCGTGGATGGAGTGGTCCGCCGGTGGCCGGGAAGACGGGGACGGCCCAGGTCGGCCTCGCGAGCCAGGCGAAGATCGACACCTCGCTGTTCGTTGGGCTCTTCCCGGCCGATCAGCCCCGGTACGTCGTCGGGGCCCTGGCCGAGCAGGCGGGCGCCGGTTCTGCCGTCGCCGCCCCGATCGTCCGCGACGTGATGGCGAACATCCACGAGACCGAGAACGACCCCACGCTCCCCGCCATCGGGACGCTCCTCGCTCCGAGCGCGTTCGTTCCAGACCCGTGCGTCGCCGAACCAGGGACGACGACCACGACGGCGCCCGACGCCACCACGACGACCGTGATCGGCGCCGTCCCGGTCAAGTGCCCCGGATCGACCACCACGACGGCCTCTCCTGTCGACCCGACCGAACCGGCCCGTCCGCCCGAGGAGTCGGCGGCCGCGACGACCCAGGCGAGCCCCTGATGGGTGCGCCGTTCCTCCGCGCCACGCGCACCTCGACGCGCAATCCGCTCCGCCACGCGGATTGGGTCCTGATCGGGACCGCCGTGCTGCTCGCCCTCGGCGGGCTCGTGATGGTCTACTCCTCCACACAGCACCGCTTGGAGCTCAACGGTCTCGACCCGTACTTCTTCGTCGTGCGCCAGGCGTCGTGGATCGTCCTCGGGCTCTGCGCGATGGCCGTGATGATGTGGATCGACTACCGGGTGATGCGCGACATGGCGCCGGTGACGTACGTGGTGATGCTGGGGATCCTCTTCCTGGTGCTGTCGCCGCTCGGTTCGACCTCTCGCGGCACGCAGGCCTGGTTCGGGTTCGGTTCGTTCCAGCTCCAGCCGTCGGAGTTCACGAAGATCGTGCTGATCGTGGCGATCGCCTCCTACTGCTACCAGTACCGGGGCGACATCGACGCCTGGCGGCTGGCCCAGGTCCTCGGCATCGCCGCCGTCCCCCTGGGGCTGATCCTCCTCCAGCCCGACCTCGGAACGTCGATGGTGATCATGGTCGTGCTCATGGGGATGCTGCTCGTGGCGGGAGCGCGGCCACGGCACCTCGGGGTGCTGAGCCTGGCGGGCATCACCGCGGTGGTGGCGATCATCTCCGTCGGGGCGCTCGAGGAGTACCAGGTCGAGCGGCTGACCAGCTTCATCAACACGTCGTCCGACCTCCAGACGTCGCGGTACAACCTCGAACAGTCGCAGACGGCGATCGGAGCGGGTGGCCTGTTCGGAAAGGGACTGTTCGAGGGGACCCAGACGAGCCTGGCGTTCGTCCCCGAACAGCACACCGACTTCATCTTCACCGCCGTCGGCGAGGAGCTCGGCTTCGTCGGCGGGGCGGTCGTCCTGCTCTTGTTGGGGGTGGTGGTCTGGCGCGTCTGGCGGGTCGCGCAGGTCGCCAAGGACCCGTTCGGAACGCTGGCATGCGTCGGTGTGATGACGATGATCGCCTTCCAGGTGTTCCAGAACGTCGGGATGTCGATGGGGATGATGCCGATCACGGGGATTCCCCTGCCCTTCGTGAGCTACGGCGGCTCGTCGATGATCACGTCGTTCGCCGCCATCGGCCTCGTCGCCAACATCGGCATGCGCCGCTTCACCTGACCCGCCGACCCGCTGGGAGGGGGGAGGGGGCGCCCGGTACACTGGCCCGATCGTGACTCAGACCCTCTGGAACCGGATCGAGCCGCTCCTGCCCGGGGTCGAGAAGCCCGCCCGCTACATCGGGATGGAGCGCGGGATGCAGCGGCCCGAACACACGGGCGGCCGCGTGCGCTGGCTCCTCGTCTACCCCGACAGCTACGAGGTGGGTCTCCCGAACCAGGGCCTCCAGATCCTCTACGAGATCCTCAACGAGCGCCCGGACGCGCTCGCCGAGCGCGCGTACGCCCCGTGGCTCGACATGGACCGGCTCATGCGTGAGCACCGGATCCCCCTGTTCTCGCTCGAGAACCACGTGGCGGGCGGGGACTTCGACGTCATCGGCTTCAATCTCGCCGCCGAACTCACCTACACGAACGTCCTCAACTGCATCGATCTCGCCGGGGTTCCCGTGCGGTCTGCCGATCGCACCCCCGATCACCCGGTGGTCGTCGCCGGGGGCCACTGCGCCTACAACCCCGAGCCCATGGCCGACTTCGTCGACGCCTTCGTGATCGGCGACGGCGAGGAAGTGGTGGGCGACATGAACGAGGTCCTGGCGGCCTGGAACGCCGGCGGGCGGGGATCGCGCGAAGGCGTGCTGCGCGAGCTCGCCACCCTCCCGGGCGTGTACGTCCCTTCGCTCTACGAGGTGGAGTACGACGGGCCTCGTGTCACGGCGATCCGGCCCCGTTTTCCCGACGTTCCGGCCGTCGTCGACAAGCGCACCATCGCCGACCTGGGGGAGTGGCCGTACCCGAAGCAGCAGCTGGTGCCGCTCATCGAGGTCGTGCACGACCGGCTCAACGTCGAGATCTTCCGGGGCTGCACCCGCGGCTGTCGGTTCTGCCAGGCGGGGATGATCACGCGCCCGGTCCGGGAGCGCCCAGCCGACCAGGTCCGCACGATGGTCG
>DATLFW010000126.1:0-2077 GCA_035540775.1 Acidimicrobiia bacterium | reverse complement strand
TCGACCAGCCCGACGGCGCGCAGGTCGTTCAGGGCCCAGCCGACCGGCACCCGGAGGCGGTCGGCGTGCGGGGCACAGAGGCAGTGCTGGGCGTCGTCGGTGACGAGGTCGCCCACCCACACCGAGCGTTCGTCGTAACGGTACGACAGGGACGCCGACGCCGGCCGGGCACAATCGGGCCGGTCGCAACGTCGAACAGACACGCCGTGCAGGGTACAAGGGTGGCGGTCTGAGCAGGTGGACCTCGCGAACGGGTTCCCGAGTCCCCAGGTCCTAGCATGGTGCCCTGGCGTCCCGCGCGATCGGGGCGCCATCTGACGAGAACCGTCCAGAGGAGTCTTCGTGAACCCGACCCCCGGTCCGCGCGACCCACGCCGCACCCCCGGCCGACGGCCTCCGCAGCCGCAGCCGCGTGCCCGGTGGATCCCTTGGATCGTGATTGGGGCCATCGCCGCCTTCCTCCTGTTCGGCTCCGTCTTCGACTCCGGCGGCGGCCGGACCGAGCTCGCCTTCTCCGAGTTCCTCCAGAAGGTCCGGGCCGGCGAGGTCGAAGAGGTCCACATCCAGCAGGAGAGCGGCAACATCAGCGGCACGCTGAAGCCGGCGGGCGGCGAGGACGCCGCCGAGGGGGCCGAGGGCGAGCAGTTCCGCACGCAGGGGCCTCAAGAGCTCCCCGACAGTGTCATCGAGACGCTGCAGGACGAGAACGTCGCCGTCGAGTACGAGCCGGAGCCGTCGGACCTGATCCCGACCCTGCTCACCTGGGGACTGTTCTTCGGGATCCTCATCCTCTTCTGGTGGTGGATCAGCCGCCGGGCCCAGGGGCAGATGGCCGGCCTCATGAACATCGGCCGGAGCAAGGGCCGCCTCTACACGACCGACAAGCCGAAGACGCGCTTCGACGACGTCGCCGGGTACGAGGGCGTGAAGCGGGAGATCAACGAGGTCGTCGACTTCCTGAAGAACCCCGAGAAGTTCAGGGAGATCGGCGCCCGGATCCCGAAGGGCGTCCTCCTCGTCGGTCCTCCGGGAACGGGGAAGACCCTCGTCGCCCGGGCCGTCGCCGGCGAGGCCGGGGTGCCCTTCATCTCCGTCTCGGGTTCCGACTTCATGGAGATGTTCGTCGGCGTCGGCGCCGCTCGGGTGCGCGACCTCTTCGAGACGGCCAAGAAGGAGTCACCGGCGATCATCTTCATCGACGAGATCGACTCGATCGGCCGAAAGCGCGGCGCTGGGCTCGGGGGCGGTCACGACGAGCGGGAGCAGACCCTCAACCAGCTCCTCTCCGAGATGGACGGGTTCGAGGTCAACGAGGGCATCGTGATGATGGCGGCCACCAACCGTCCCGACATCCTCGACCCCGCGCTGCTCCGCCCGGGCCGCTTCGACCGGCAAGTGCTCGTCCCGCTCCCCACCCAGGAGGAGCGACGCCTCATCCTGGAAGTCCACGCCAAGGACAAGCGGTTCTCCGACGACGTCGACCTCGACGTGGTGGCGCGGGGCACACCAGGGATGAGCGGTGCCGACATCGCGAACCTCATCAACGAGGCCGCCCTCCACGCCGCCCGCAACGGGCGCAAGGAGGTCACCAAGGACGACATCGAGGCGGCCCGCGACCGGGTGATCATGGGCATGCGGCGGGAGTCGATGGCGCTCTCCGACGAGGAGAAGGAAGTCATCGCCTACCACGAGTCGGGCCACGCCGTGCTCGCCTACGTGCTCCCCCACGCCGACCCCGTCCACAAGGTCACGATCCTCCCGACGGGCATGGCGCTCGGGGTCACCCAACAGCTTCCGCTGGAGGAGAAGCACATCTACCAGCGCGGCTACCTCGAGGACTCCCTCGCCGTCCGCCTCGGCGGCCGGTTGGCAGAGGAGATCGTCTACGGCGAGATCTCGACCGGCGCCGAGAACGACCTCGTCGGGTGCACCGAACTCGCTCGGCGCATGGTGCGCCAGTGGGGCATGAGCAAGGAGATCGGGCCCATGGCCTGGGGCTCGCAGGGAGCGGTGTTCCTGGGCGAAGACCTCGTCCACACCCGCGACTACTCCGACGACACGGCCCGCGTCATCGACC
>DATLFW010000125.1:0-6153 GCA_035540775.1 Acidimicrobiia bacterium | reverse complement strand
CCGCCACGCCGTCGATGCCGTCCTCGAACTCGTCGACCTCGACCGGTACCTCGACCACCGGGTCGCCGACTTGTCGTTCGGGACCACCCGCGCCGTCGAACTCGCCTGGCTCGCCGCTCGCGCCCCGGGGGTGCTGCTCCTCGACGAGCCCGCTTCCGGTCTCCAGCAGAGCGAAGTGGCGGCGCTCGGCCCGCTCATCCGCCGCCTCCGTCGCGAGGCCGCCGTGGTGGTCATCGACCACGACGTCCCGTTCGTCAGCGGGCTCGCCGACCGCCTGGTGGCGATGGACCTCGGTGCGGTGGTGGCGTGCGGGGCGCCGGACGCCGTGCTGCACGACCCGGCCGTCGTCGAGTCGTACCTCGGGCGCGCGCCCGCCGGACTCGGAGGGACCCGACCTTGAGACGTCGCTGCCTCGTCGCCCTCGCCGCCGTCGTCGCCGTGGTGGCCACCGTCGCGGTGGCGCCCAGCGGTGGCGCGGCAGCGTCGTTCGCCGTCCGCGCCCGTTCGTTCCCGATCGAGCCGGCGCCGGGGCAGAACCAGCTCTCGCTGGCGGTGGCGCCGCTTGCCACCGACATCGGGCTGGCCCCCGGCACCGCCTTCGGTCGCTCGGCGATGCTCGATTCCGGATTCGTCGAGAACCACCCCGACCTCCGCCCGCCCGACGACTCCTTCGTCACCTGCGACACGAGCCTGGCCGGCGATCCCGGCCACGCCGAGCGGACGGTCGGTGCTGCCCGCCTTGCCGTGAGCTGTTCCGACGACCCGGCGGGCGACGGCCGCGTCGAGGGCGTCTCCCTCGTGCCGTTCGGCCTCGATGGCGGCGTCGTGGCGACCCGCTCGCAGGCCGAGGCGACGGGCGGGCTCCTGTCGGCCGTGTCGGACTCGACCGTCACGGGTCTCGCCGTCGGGCCGTTGTCGGTGCGGGAGGCCCGCTTCGTCGCCACCGTGTCGGCCGACGGCACGCCAGGTGGGGCTGCGGCCGACTGGGACGTCGAGTTGGCCGGGGCGACCGTGAACGGTGTTCCCGTCGTCGTCACGCACGACGGCGTCACTGTCGACACCACCGAGGTGCCCCAGCCCCTGGTCGCGGAGGCGACCCGCTCGATCCAGGAAGGCTTCGCCCGGTCACCGTACGCCGACGTGCGGGTCGTGCAGCCCGCCGTCGAGGTCTCCGACGACGGTCGGCTGGCGTCGATCGACGGTGGCGGCATCGAGGTGCTCTTCCAGAGCAGCGACGACCCGGCCGAACGTCGCTTCGCCGGCCTCACCCTGCTCGGCGGGGCCGTGTCGGTGCTCTGGGGCGATCGCACGCTCGACGCGTCACCGGCGGCCGGGAAACCGGCGTCGGGTGGCGTGGTGGGTAGCGGACGCGGCGGCAGCACGGCGCCGACGGTGGCGGGCGCCTCCGCCCGTCCTGCCCCGTCCGGCCGCCTCGGCACGACGGCCACGCCTCCAGCGAGGGGAGCGACCGGCGATGCCGGGACGGTGGTCGAGACGCTGGAGTTGTCGGCGGCGTCCGGTACTCGCGGCCTGCCGACCGGGACCGCCTGGTGGCTGGTGGTCCTCGTCGCCGGCCTGGCGGTCATGGCCGCCGCCGCCGTGTCCTCGACGCCCTCGCTCCTGCCGGCCCGCCGCCGTGTCGAGGCCTGGTGGGACGACGCCTCCGAGCGGTACCTCCGCGGATGAGCGCCCCCGCCCTTCCCGCTGTCCTGGTGGAGCCGGGGGAACGTCTCGTCGGTCGGCTCTCCGGCGGTCGTGCCGTCAGGCGCTGGGCGGCCGGCCTCACCGTGCTGCTGCTGTCGGTCGGGCTCGCTGCCGTCGCCAGCTTCCCCACCGGCCACGCGACCGTCGAGGGCGTGGTACCCGACGGCGCCCGGCTCGCCGCCCGCGCTCAGGTGGCGGGCGTGCACGTGCTGCTCACGGTCGACGGTGGCGACCTCGTCACCCGGGTCGCGTACGAGGGCGAGAAGGGGTGGCACGGCATCGCCGTCGACCCAGTGCCAGGACGCACGACGGCGGCATGGACGGCGACGACCGGCAACGACGAGGTTCCCGCCCTCTCGGCCGTCTACGGGAGAGCGCTCGGGGCCCGGATCACGGTGCACTGGGCCGACGGTGTGGTGGGCAGCGCCCGTCCTGCCCGCGACGGGGCGTACGTGGTGGCGCGCGAAGGACGGGTCGAGGTCGACGCCGTGCGGGTGGTCGACGAGTCAGGGATCGTGACGGCGGAGGTGACCGACCTGTGACGCACCTGCGGGCTTCCGGACTCGATGTCGCCTACGGGAAGGTGCAGGTGCTCGAAGGCATCGACTTCGAGGTGCGCGGCGGCGAGGTCGTGGCCCTCCTCGGCACCAACGGCGCCGGGAAGTCGACGCTGCTGCGGACGGTGTCGGGCCTTCTGCGGCCCCTCGCCGGATCGGTCGACCTCGACGGCACCGACCTGACACATCTCCACCCGTCCGAGATCGTGCGCCTCGGCGTGGTGCAGATGCCGGGCGGTCGGGCGACGTTCCCCGGCCTCACGGTGGAGGAGAACCTGGCCGTCGGGGGTGTGACGGTGCCGCGGGCCGAGCGGGCGGAACGGGTGGAGGAGGTGCTGACCCGTTTCCCGTGGTTGGGCGAGCGGCGGTCGCAGTTGGCGGGGACGCTCTCGGGCGGCCAGCAGCAGATGCTGGCGCTCGGCCGGGCGCTGATGGCGCGTCCCCGCGCGCTCCTCGTCGACGAACTGTCGTTGGGGCTGGCGCCGGTGATCGTGGCGGAACTCCTGGAGGCGGTGGGCGCGCTTCGCGACCAGGGCGTCGCCGTCGTGCTCGTCGAGCAACACGTCGACCTGGCCCTCTCGTTCGCCGACCGGGCGTACTTCCTCGAGCGGGGACGCGTGCGATTCGACGGGGCGGCTCCCGACCTGCGTGAACGGCGAGACCTCCTCCGCGCCGTCTTCCTCGCCGGCGTCTCCTGACCCCCGCCCCCGACCCGTTCTTGGCCCTTTGTGCAGGGATATGCGCTGCTCCGGAGGCCAAGTTCGCCGCGTCTGGGCGACGGGGGGAGCGGGCATCACTGGGAGGGACCCCGCCAGCGACGCCCGGGAGGACCGATGGCGAAGTGCGAAGTGTGCGGCAACGAGTACGACAAGGCCTTCGAGGTCACAGCCGCCGGTGAGACCCACGTGTTCGACTCGTTCGAGTGCGCCATCCACCGCATGGCACCGGTGTGCGAGCACTGCGGGTGCAAGGTGATCGGCCACGGTGCCGAGGTCGACGGCCGCTTCTACTGCTGCGCCCACTGCGCACGCGAGTCGGAGCAGACCGACGCCGTGCGCGACCGGGTGGAGGCCGGAGCCCGCTGATTCCCGCCGCTGCCCGCGGCCCGCGCTTATCGATCGGCGAGTCAACAACGTCCTAGTCTCGGGCGATGCCCGAGCGTTTCCGCGTGCCCGGTCTGGCCGGGTTGTGCGCTGCCCTCCTCCCGCCGGAGGCCGGCGGCCCCGACCCCGGTGTCTTGCGCGGGCACGTCGAGGCGTACCTCGCACGCCTCCCGGCGCCCGCACGCCACGCTGCCCGGGGTGGCGCGATGCTCCTGAACGCCGCCTCCATCGCCACCACCGGGCGCACCCTCGCCCGCCACGACGCCGCGGGCCGCGAGCACGTCCTCGATCGCCTCGCCCGCCGCCCGGGCACCCGAGACGCCCTCGACGGCGTCAAGGCCCTGATCGTCCTCGTGGCCGGCGCCGAGGACCATGCCGACGGCCTCCTCGCCCGCTGGAGGGAGCGCGATCCGGTCCGCCCCGACGCCGACCTCGACGTCACCCCCGCCGCCCATTGGCCCAGCCGCACCACGTGCGACGTCGTGGTCGTCGGCTCCGGTGCCGGCGGCGCCTTCGCCGCTCGCACGCTCGCCCGGGCCGGGCTCGACGTGGTCGTGGTGGAGGAGGGGCGGCGCTTCTCCGTCGAGGAGTTCCGCACGTCCCGCCCGCTCGACCGCTTCGCCGAGCTCTACCGCGACGGCGGTGCCACCGCCGCCCTCGGCCGCCCGCCGATCGCCCTTCCCATCGGGCGGGGCGTGGGCGGCACCACCCTCGTCAACTCCGGCACCTGCTACCGGACGCCCGACCGCGTGCTGCGTGCCTGGCGGAGCGACCACGGCGTCGACCTCGCCGATCCCGCCGGCTTCGGGTGCCATCTCGACGACGCGGAGACCACCCTGTCGGTGGCGCCCGTCCCGATGGACGTCATGGGCCGCAACGGCGAACTCGTGATGGCCGGCGCCCAGGCGCTCGGCTTCGCCTGCGCCCCGCTGCGCCACAACGGGGCCCCGTGCGGCGGGTGCTGCCAGAGCGCCATCGGGTGCCCGCTCAATGCGAAGTACGGGGTGCACCTCAACGCCCTGCCGCAAGCGTGCGCGGCCGGGGCCCGCATCGTCAGCGAGGCCCGCGTGCGCCGCCTGATCACCGAGGACGGCCGGGCCGCGGGCGTCGAGGCCGCCCGCCCCGACGGCACGCTCCTCGAGATCCGGGCGCCGCGGGTGGTCGTGGCCGCCGGGGCGACCGAGACGCCCCCGCTGCTGCGCCGCAGCGGCCTCGGCGGCCATCCCGAACTCGGACGCAACCTCGCCATCCATCCGGCGGTCGGCGTCCTCGGCCGTTTCGCCGAGCCGGTGGTCGCATGGGAAGGCGTGTTGCAGAGCGCCGGAGTGGAGGAGTTCCACGAGCGCGACAGCATCCTCATCGAGGCGACCTCGACCCCGCCCGGCATGGGGTCGATGCAGCTCCCCGGCCACGGCCGGGCCCTCGTCGACGCCCTCGCCGACGCCGAACACCTCGCCAGCGTGGGCGCCATGGTGGGCGACGCCCCGGTCGGCCGGGTGTTGGGCGCCCGGCGGCCGGTCGTTCGCTACGACCTCGCCCGCCGCGACGGCGACCGACTGCTCCAGGCCGTCGGCGTCATGGGTCGCATCCTGTTCGCCGCCGGCGCCGAGGCGGTCTACCCCGGCATCCCGGGCCACGCCGTGGTGCGGACGGAGGCCGAGTTGGCCGACGCCGTGGCGGGAGCGTCCGCCCGCAGCCTGCACCTCGCAGCGTTCCACCCGACGGGGACGGCGCGCATGGGTGCCGACCCCGAGTGGGCACCCGTCGATCCGACCGGGCGGCTCCGCGGCATCGACGGTGTCTGGGTCGCCGATGCGTCGGCCGTCCCCACCTGCCCCGAGGTCAACCCGCAGATCACGATCATGGCCCTGGCGCACGCCGTCGCCGACGGCGTCGTCTGATGCCCTTGCCCGGCCCCGGAGCCTCGGGCAGGATGTCTTCTTGACATCTGAGTCAATAAGACGGCCGGGAGGCCCCATGCAGAGGACCCCACTCATCCAGGTGTTGGGCGCCATCGCCTACGGCGAGTGGAAGGCATACGAGGGCGCCAAGGGTCGGGAGACGGACGCGACCGACGACGCCGAGCGGGTGGCCATGCGCAAGGTGGCCGCCGAGGAACTGCGGCACCACAAGGGGTTCGTGCGCCGTCTGGAGGCGCTCGGCGCCGACCCCGAGCGTGCCATGGCGCCGTACCGCTCCTCGCTCGACGCCTACCACGGCCGCGAGGCGGCGACGCCCCTCGAAGAGGCGGTGTGGGGGTACCTCGGTGAGGGCATCGCCGACGACCTCCTCACCTGGCTGCGCAAGGTCGTCGACGACGACACGGCCGAGTTCGTCGACTCGGTCATCGCGGACGAGGAGGAGCACGAGGCGCTGGCGACGCAGCGACTGCTCGCCCTGATCGACGAGCACCCCGACGGCCGGGCGGAGGCGGGCCGGGCCGTCCGCACCATGCTCGTCCGGATGGCCGGCAGCGGCGGAACGGCGACGCCCCGCTTCGGCGCCTTCCTCCGCCTCGGGCGGGGTCACGAACTCCTGGCGGCTCTCACGCTCGGATGGACCCGTCGCCTGCGGGTGCTCGGTCTCAGCCCCGTCGGGCTTCCGAGTCTGCTCCCCACGCGATCCCGCCGGGCGGCGTGAGGCGCGCCGTCCTCCTCGCGGCCGCCGTCCTCCTGGCCGGCGGCACCCTCGCCCCGGCCCGGGGGGCCGTCACCACCGCGTCGGTGCGCGTCGACGCTGCCTCGTCACTCGGCCCCGCCAACCCTGATCTCGGTGGGGTGGGGTGGAAC
>DATLFW010000124.1:0-3317 GCA_035540775.1 Acidimicrobiia bacterium | reverse complement strand
CGTCGCCTCGCCCGCCTCGACACCGGCATTCCGGAGTGCATCGTCGAAGGCGACGGCGGCCGCCGTCGCCTTCGACGATGCACTCCGGAATGCCGGTGTCGAGGCGGGCGAGGCGACGGCTGCGGCCGTCCCGGCAGGGCGTTCCGTGCGGATCAGGATCCGGCCGGGTCCCGGAGTCGACCGGCAGGCGGGAGCCCGCGCGGCGGTCCGGGCGCTCCAAGCCGTGCGGGCCCGTGATCCGGCCCTGGCGGGCATCGATCTGGATCTCGAGTTCGACGCGGGCGCCGGCGCCCCGGACGACGCCGGCACGGAAGGTCATGACTGATGGAACGACACCTCTACCTCGGTCGCTCCGTCCACCGGGATTTCGAGGACGTGTCCCGGCTCTTCGAGCGGGACCCGGCGTTGGTCTTGGAGCCGGCGGCGGCCGAGGCCCGCAGGCGAGCAACGGCCGGCCGGGACCGTAGGGAGGGCGTGCGAGCCGGCGAGGTACACGTCGATCTGGGCAACTTCGAACTGGGCCGCGCCATCTCGCTCGTTGTCGACGGCGTCGACGTCGAGGAGGGGATCGTCCGGCTTCGCTTCCACTGGGCGGCCGAGGAGCGGGGAGCACTCTTCCCCGTGATGGAAGGGGAGCTCGAGGCGTACGCGCTGTCGCACCCACCCCGGCCCGTGACCCAGCTGTCGTTCATCGGCCATTACCAGCCGCCGCTCGGCCCCCTCGGGGCGGTGGCCGACGCCGTGGTCGGTGCCCGGGTGGCGGAACAGGTCGTCGAGCACTTCGTCGAGGAGGTGGTCGTCCGGATCGAGCGGGCGCTCTCTCCGACGGGAACCGGTCGTTCCATGCCCCGTTCGTGACAATCGGAGGTCAGACACATGGAAGCGTTCCAGGCGATCCGCAAGCCGCTCGCCACCATCACCGCCCGCGCGACCCTTCGGGAAGCAGCGGAGCAGATGGACGAGAAAGCGGTGGGAGCGCTCCTCGTCCTGGATGACGACGGCACGGCGGTCGGCATCGTGACGGATCGCGACATCGTGGTACGGGCGGTGTCGCGCGGCGTTCCGTTCGACGCTCGGATCGACGCTGTCATGTCGTCGCAACTCGTGACCTTGGACGCCCACGACGACCTGCGGGCGGCGCTCCGCGTCTTCCGTGAACACGCCATCCGGCGCTTGCCGCTCATGGAGGGCGCCGAAGTCGTCGGCATGCTGACGGTCGACGACCTCTTCGTCGACCTGATCGCCGATCTCGCCGATCTCGTGCGCCCCGTGACCGGTCAGGTGATCTTCGGGCATCCGGAGCAGGTCCACCCACTGGCCCCGACGTCATGACGACGCCCTGCTCGCCGGGGTCGACGTGCCGACGTGGCTGGGATCGCTCCGCTTGGCCCTGCACATCTCGAGCCGCAGCGAGTCGTCGGCGATGCGGTGAGGTCGGTCAGACCCTGACGGCCGGAGGGGGCGGTCAGGCGTCGTGGGTGATGCGGCGGCCGGAGATGGTGACGGGGACGATGCGGACGAAGTGAGCCTTCGCTCCGTGGGCCCAGGGGCGCAGCGGCAGCATGCGGACCCGGTCGAGTTCCGTCGGATCGGTGATCTCCTCGGCGACGCCTGTCACCAGGACGCTCCATCCCTGGTGGTACATCGAGTCGACGTCGTCGATCTCGAAGGCCACGAACTCGCCCCGGACGGCGGCGTCGAACTTCGTCCCGTCGTCGGTGCGGAAGATGACCCGGTCGCCGTCGACGACGTAGTTCACGGGGAGGACGACGGGTCGGCCCGCCACGACGACGCCCACCCGCCCGATCATCGTCGTCCCGAGCAGGCGGACACAGTCCTCCCTCGGGATCACTTCGAGGCCACTTCGATCGTCGAGTACCCGCATGGATCCCCCTCTCGCACGCTCGAACCACTCTGAACGTACGGAACCGTTCGCGCCGGTGCTCCGGGCGATGGTCCGGTCGTGGCGGGACCTTCGGCGGGCACGATCTTCCGTGGGCATCACGTTCGGCCACTGGAATGGAGCGGGGAAATGTCGGGTTCGGCGACGGTCAGCGGCGGGAATTCCGGAGGCGGCGCGTCCGGAAGGGCCGAGGGGTAGCCTCGACGTGGCCGTCGAAACGGGCGTTTGTCGTCTCAGGAGCGCGATGACCGGTCGCGACGAGCACGCGGAACTCACGCCGGAGGCCTTCCGGGACTTGGTGGCCGAGCGGTGCTTCGGGCGACCGCGGGCAGTGGCACGCCCGGGATGGGTCGGGCTCGAGGTCGAGCGCTTCCCGATTCGCCGGGCCGGGAACGGGCGCCCGGCGGGCCGGGTGCCGATCGAGGGCGCTGCCTCCTCGATCGAGGTCCTCGAATCGATGGCCGCCGACGACCTCCTGGCTCCTCGCCGCGACGTGGGCGGCATCCCGGCGTACCCGGTCGCCGGCGGTGGCCGCGTCACGTTCGAGCCGGGCGGCGCCCTGGAGCACGCCACCGCTCCTCACCCCACGGCGGCCGCCGCCCTCGCCGAGGTCGAGGCGGTCGGCCGCCGCCTGAGCGAGCGGTTCGCCCGGGCGGGAGTGGCCCTGGCGTCCGTCGGGGCCGACCCGTGGCACCGGCTCGATTCGGCCCCCCAGCAATTGCACGCCTTCCGGTACCCTGCCATGCACGCCTACCTTGCGGCGCGCTCGGCCTCCGGCCCGTTCATGATGCGGCACACGTGTTCGCTCCAGGTCAACCTCGACCTCGGAGGAGCAGAGGAGTGGCAGCACCGTTGGCTCGCCGCCAACCTGTTGGCGCCGCTCCTCACGGCCACGTTCGCCGCCAGCCCCGATGGCGGTGCCGTCTCGGCCCGAGCCCGGGCGTGGCAGGTCCTCGATCCCACTCGCACCGGATTCCCGCCCGGGTTCCTCGCTGGCGACGCCGACCCGATCGCCCACATGACCGAGGCCGCCCTCGATGCCGACGTCCTCCTGATCCGCACAGCCGACGGCGCCCGCCCCGGCCGGAAGGGTTGGACGTTCCGCGCTTGGCTCGACGGGCGGTGGGGGCAGCTCCGGCCGACCGAAGCCGACGCCGCCTATCACCTCACGACGCTGTTCCACGAGGTGCGTCCGCGAGGAATGCTCGAGTTCCGCGGGATCGACGCCGTGGGACACCAGTGGAGGAGTGTTCCTGTCACGCTGCTCGTCGGAGCCATCGAGGACGCGGTCGCCCGTGACCGGGTGGTCCGCCTCCTCGAAGGTCACCGACCCGCTCTCGACGGGTGGTGGCGGCGAGCGGCGCAGACGGGTGTCCGCGACGCCGCCGTGTGTGCCTTGGCGGTCGAGGCGTGG